>DATKFK010000329.1:0-5844 GCA_035544375.1 Thermoanaerobaculia bacterium | reverse complement strand
GCCGCGCCGGACGGTGCCGGGCTCGGGCAGGAAGGCCTGCAGCATCGACGGCACGAAGTGGACGACGGTGACGGCCTGGCAGGCGATGAGCGCCGCCAGGTAGGCGGGCTCGCGCTGCCCGCCGGGGCGCGCCAGCACCAGCGCGGCCCCTGTCAGCAGCGGCCAGAAGAGCTCCCACACCGAGACGTCGAAGCTCAGCGGCGTCTTCTGCAGCACGCGGTCGCGCGGTGTCAGGCGGTACTGCGCCTGCATCCACAGCAGCCGGTTGCAGATGGCGCGGTGCGTGTTCATCGCCGCCTTCGGCCTGCCGGTCGAGCCCGAGGTGAAGATCACGTAGGCCAGGGCGTCCGGATCGGCCGCCATCGCGGCGTCCGGATCGGGCGCCTCCTCGGCATCCGCCGCGGGCTCCTGACCGGTCGCCGGCCTGCCGTCGCCGAGCTCCACCTGCACGACGGCGGCTCCCGCCAGGCAGCCGCGCGATGCGCCGCCGGTCACCACCAGCCGCACGCCGGCGTCGCCGATCATCGCCGCGAGCCGCTGGCGCGGCAGGTCGGGATCGAGGGGTAGATAGGCCGCGCCGGCCTCGAGCACGCCGAGCAGCGCGACGACCATCGCCGGCGACCTCTCCAGACAGACGCCGATCACCTGCTCGGGGCCCGCACCCGCCCGCCCCAGGCGGCCCGCCAGGCGGCGCGCCTGCCGGCCGAGCTGCCGATAGGTGAGGGCGTCGCGCTCGGTCACGACGGCGACGGCGTCGGGGGACGCCGCGGCCTGCCGCCCGACCAGCCCGTGCAGCAGCCGGCCGCGCTGGCCTGCCACGCGGCTGTCGTTCCACTCGTGCAGCACCTGGTGGCGCTCCGCCGCGGTCCACAGCGCCAGGTCGCGGAGCGGCCGGTCCGGGTCCGCGGCGAGGGCGGCGAGCAGGCAGGCGAGATGCCGGTTCATCCGCTCCACGGTGGCGCCGTCGAACAGGTCCAGGCTGTACTCGAGGATCCCGCCGAGCCGGCCGGAGGCGGATTCGTCCAGGGCCAGCGACAGGTCGTACTTGGTGGTGGCCGAAGGGACCGGCAAGGGCCGCAGCCGCAGACTGCCGCTCTCCGCCTGCGCCCGCGGCGCATTGTGCAGGACCAGCATCGCCTGGAACAGCAGCGAGTGCGGCACGTTGCGGTCGAGCCGCAGCTCCGATACCAGCTTCTCGAAAGGCAGGGCGCGGTGGACGAGGGCGTCGAGGACGACCTCGCGCACCGCGGCCAGCGCCTGCCGGAACGAGAGGCCGCCGACGCCGCGGGTACGGATCACCAGGGTGTTGACGAAGAAGCCGATGAGCGCTTCGGCCTCGAGGCAATCGCGCTCCGCGATCGGCATGCCGATGCAGACGTCCTCCTGCCCGCTGTACCTGGCGAGCAGGGTGCGCCAGGCCGTCAGCAGCACCATGTAGAGCGTGGCCCCCTGGCCGGCGCCCAACTGTTCGAGAGCCCGCCCGAGCGCGGGCGGCAGCAGGACGTTGCGGGTGCGGCCGCGGGAGCTCGGCCGCGGCGGCCGCGGCCGGTCCGACGGCAGCTCCAGCAGGGGCGGAGCGCCATCGAGCTGGCGCCGCCAGTATGCCAGCTCGCCGGCCAGCCGCTCGCCCTGCAGGCGGCGGCGCTGCCAGATCGCGTAATCGGCATACTGCACCGCGAGCTCGGGCAGCGGCGAGGGTGCCGCGGCCGCGAAGGCGCGGTAAAGGGTCACCAGCTCCCGGTACAGGATGGCGGTCGACCAGCCGTCGTTGACGATGTGGTGCATGGTCAGCGACAGCACGTGCTCGGCGCCGTCCAGGCGCAGCAGCGTGGCTCGCAGCACCGGACCGCGCGCCAGGTCGAACGGCCGCAAACCGTCGCGGCTCACCAGCCGTTCCACCTCCCCGCGGCGGCCGGCGCCACCGCCCACGTCCACCAGCAGGATGGGCACGCATGGGAGGTGGCCGATCCGCTGCACCGGCCGGCCGTCGAGCTCGTGATAGGTGGTGCGGAGGATCTCGTGCCGCCGCGCCAGCTCGCGCAGGGCGCCCGCCAGCGCCGCGAGATCCAACGGACCCTCCACGCTCAGCGCGAGCTGCACGACGTAGGCGGGATCGGCGGGCGCGATGCGGTCGAGCAGCCAGAGCCGCTCCTGGGCGAACGAGAGCGGGATCTCCCGCAGCTCCGGCGGGCGCGGCTGCACCTGCCGCGGCGGGCCTCCCCGCTGCAGGCGATGCAGGCGCAGCTCGAAGAGGCTACGCTGCTTGGGGGACAGACCCGCGAGCTCGGTGAGCAGACTGGACATGATGACGGGGCCTCAGCGCGGCGAGTCGCCCGGCGCCGGTCCTGCCCGGCGCTCCTCGAGCAGCGCCGCGTCGATCTCCTCTTCCGACAACGATGCGATCTCGCGCAGCAGGTCCGACACCTCTTCCTGCCGCTGTTGCCGGGCCTGCAGGTTGGTGATGCAGAGGGCCAGGGCGGCGACCGTCGGCGCGCGGAAGAGATCGCGCAGGGGCACCTCGACGTTCCAGGCGGCGCGCACCCGCACCAGCAGCTGGGTGGCCAGCAGGGAGTGCCCGCCGAGCGCGAAGAAGCTGTCCTCGATGCTGACCCGGTCGAGGCGCAGGAGCTGGCAGAACAGATCCGCCAACCGCTCCTCGACCGCGGTCCGCGGCGGCACCAGCTTGCCTGCCGTGATGACGGTGGGGACGGGAAGGGCCCGCCGGTCCACCTTGCCGGTGGGCGTACGGGGCAGCTCCGCGAGCTGGACCAACTGCGAAGGCAGCATCCAGGCCGGGAGCGCGGCAGCCAGGTGCTCGCGCAACGCCTCGGCGTCGACGCTTTGCCGCGCCACGAAGTAGCCGCAGAGGAACTTGTTGCCGCTCACGTCGTCGCGTCCCACCACGACGGCGTCGGCGACGGCCGGATGCCGGCGCAGCCGCTCCTCGATCTCGCCGAGCTCGACCCTGAGGCCGCGGATCTTGACCTGGTGGTCCCGGCGCCCGAGGAACTCGAAGCTGCCGTCGGCCAGCATGCGGCCAAGGTCGCCGGTGCGGTAGACGACGTCCGTGGGATCGCCGCTCAGCGGGTTCGGCACGAAGACGGTTTGCGTGAGCTCGGGCTGACGGTAGTACCCCAGCGTGCGGTAGGGCGTGCGGATGTAGATCTCGCCGGGCCTTCCCGCCGGGCAGGGGGCGCCGCTCTCGTCGATGGCGATGGCCTGGGCGCCCCGTATCGGCTTACCGATTGGCACCGACCGGCGGGCGGCGTCGTCGGCGGTCACCAGGTGGCAGAGCTTGGTCATGGTCGTCTCGCTGGGCCCGTAGAGGTTCGCCAGGCGGGCCCGCTCGCCGAACGCCTCGTACCAGCGCCGCACGTCGTTGGGCAGCAGCGGCTCGCCCGCGCAGAGGACGAAGCGCAGGGCCGGAGCGCGCTCGGCGGTCAGGCCCGCGTCGAGAAAGGTGCGCAGCAACGACGGCGCACAGTGGACGAGGGTGAGCTGCTCGCCGCCGATCCAGTCGAGCAGCCGCGGCGGCTCGAGGACGAGATCGCGGTCCGGCGGCGCGCAGACGGTGCCGCCGCAGCAGAGCGGCGCGAAGGCGTCGCGCAAGAAGGCGTCGAAGGAGGACATGGTGAGCTGGCTGACGCGGCAGCTCGACTCGAGCGCGAAGGTGTCGATCTCCCAGCGGATGAAGTGATCGATCGCCTTGAGGCGGCCGGCGATCGGCTTGGGCGTGCCGGTCGAGCCGGACGTGAAGTACACGTACGCGATGGCGTCGCCGTCGACGGCCACAACCGGGGGCGCGCCGGCCGCGCCGTCGCCCCGGGCCAGTGCGAGGAGCCGGCAGCCGCGGCCCCCGAGCAGCGCGCCGGCCGCGGCGCGCAGCCGCGGCGCGACGAGCAGGCGGCGCAGCTCGACCAGGTCGATCATCGTCGCGAGGCGCTCCGCGGGCAGCGTCCAATCGAGCGGCACGAAGGCGCAGCCGGCTTTGAGGGTTGCCAGCATGGCGGCGATCGTCTCCTCGGCCGTCGCCGCGACGATGCCGACCAGCGAGCCCGGCTCGGCGCCGTCGCCGAGCAGGCGGGCGGCCAGCCGATCGGAGAACGAGTCGAGAGCGGAATACGAGACGCCCTCTCCCCCCTGCTCGATCGCGGTGCGGTCCGGAGCGAGCGCCGCCATGCGCCGGTAGATCTCGTGCACGTAGTCGCGGGTCACCTGGTTGCCTCCGCCGGATGCCTCAAGCGCCAAGGTCCGGCATGCCGAACCGGTCGCAGAACAGGTTGAAGGTGAGCACCACCATCAGCAGGTCGGTGTCGAGATGAGGGTGCAGGGTGAATCCGGGGCTCGAATATCGCGCCTTGAGGTGCTCGACCGTCCGCGGGTTGAAGTAGCCCTGCCGCCGGATCCGCGCCGGCGACAGCAGGTCTCCCACCCACTCGAGGTCCTGCTGCAGCAGGTACGGGCTGCCCGGGGCCCGGAAGCCGAACTTCTCGCGCTCGACGATGGACGCCGGCACCAGCTCGCCGGCGATGCGCTTGAGGACGTATTTCTCGACGAAGCCTTTGAGTTTGAGGTCCGGCGGCATGACACGGACGAGATCGACGACGCTGACGTCGAGGAAGGGATAGCGCCCCTCGACCGAGTTCGCCATCACCATCCGGTCGCCGTGCTCGGAGAGGAGGTGCTCCCCCAGCCTGAGCTTGACGTCCAGGTAGGACCGCTGATGGAGCGGGTGCCTGCCCTGCAAGCGCCGCTTGTCGACCAGGGGGAGCTGCAGGCAGTCGAAGTCGGGGAAGAGCCGGTTCACCGCCTCGGAGTAGAGGTCCTGCTTGATCTCCAGAACCGCCGTCTGGTCCTGCTCGTAGAAGAGCGTGCGGTCGCCCCACAGGCGCTCGCGGAGCTCCTCTTCCAGCAGCGCGTCCAGGGGATCCGGCGCGGCGCGCCTGCCGCCGAGCCGATCGAAGCGGTAGCCGACGTAGCCGGCGAAGAGCTCGTCCGCTCCCTCCCCGGCGAGCACCACCTTGACGCCCGCCGCGCGCGCCGCCTCGGAGAGCGCCAGCGAGCAGGTGTTGAACGTCTCCTTGAGCGGGCATTCGCACTGGTAGATCATCGTGCCGAGCCGCTCCGCGATCTGCCGCCAATCGAAGTGGATCTCGTGATGCACCGAGCCGATCCTGGCGGCCATCAGCCGCTGGAAGGGCGCTTCGCAGATCTGCCGGTCGGCGAAGGTGATCGAGAACGTGTGGCGGGGAGGGGAGGGCGCCAGCCGGTCCGCCAGCGCCGCCACCAGCGACGAGTCCATGCCGCCGCTCAGGTAGAGCCCGACCGGCACGTCGGCCTGCAGGCGGTAGCCGACGGCGCGCGCCAACCGCTCGCGCAGCGCCTCCACGTAATGGCTTTCGGGCAGCTCGCTTGGCGCTTCGTCGAGCCGTGGGTAGTCGAGGTCCCAGTATTCGGTGGTCTTGACCACGCCGTCGTGCGCGGTCAGGTAGTGTCCGCCCGGCAGGCTGTGGACGTCGCGGAACATGGTGGTCGGGCTGACCAGGCCGGGAAAGGACAGGATCTGGTCGAGGCCGCTGAGGTTGACCCGCCGCTCGACCAGCGGATGCCGCAGGATGGCCTTGATCTCGGAAGCGAAGATCAACACGCCGCCGGCGACGGTGTAGTGCAGCGGCGCGATGCCGAAGTGGTCGCGGGCCAGCAGCAGCCGCCGGCGGCGGCGATCGTAGAGCGCCAGGGCGAACTGGCCGTTGAGCGCCGACAGGAACTGCTCGCCGCGCTCCTCGTAGAGGTGGACCAGCACCTCGAGGTCGCCGTTGGTGCGCAGGACGTGCCCCCTGGCCA
>DATKFK010000328.1:0-4611 GCA_035544375.1 Thermoanaerobaculia bacterium | reverse complement strand
CCTGGCGACGGCACGAAGGCCCGCTCCAAGGCGGCGACCTCGATCGGATCGCCGAGCGGCGTCGCGGTGCCGTGGGCCTCGACGTAGCCGATCGAGCCCGCCTCCACCCCGGCAACGGCGAGCGCCATCGCGATCACCTCCGCCTGCCCGGAGACGCTCGGCGCGGTGTAGCCCACCTTCTGCGCCCCGTCGTTGTTCACCGCCGAGCCGAGGATCACGGCCCGCACCCGGTCGCCGTCGGCGATGGCGTCGGCCAGGCGCTTCAACACCACGACGCCGGCGCCGTCGCCGTCGATTGAGCCCGCCGCCGCCGCGTCGAACGGGCGGCAGCGGCCGTCGGGAGAGAAGATGCCGCCGCCCTGATGCCAGTGGCCGGCGACCTGCGGCACCGAGACGCGGACGCCGCCCGCCAGCGCCATGTCGCACTCGCCGTTGAGCACGCTCTGCACCGCCAGGTGCACCGCCACCAGCGAGCTCGAACAGGCGGTCTGCACGGTGAGGCTGGGGCCGCGCAGCCCCAGCTGGTAGGAGATCCGCGTCGCCAGGAAGTGGTCGTCGGCGCCCAGCATCGCCTGGTATGCCCCGGCCGCGGCCAGCGCCGCGGCGTTGTGCTGCAGGTGCCACAGCAGGTAGGTGTTGGTGCCGGCGCCGGCAAAGACGCCGATCGGCCCCGGGTAGCGCCACGGGTCGTGCCCGGCGTCCTCGAGCGCGTGCCAGGCGCATTCGAGCAGCAGGCGGTGCTGCGGATCGAGCAGCTCGGCCTCGCGCGGCGAGAGGCCGAAGAACGCGGCGTCGAAGCGGTCGGGCTCGGCGATCACCGCCTTGGCCCGCACGTACTCGGGGGCGGCCAGGGTGGCGGCCGGCACTCCCGCCGCCAGCAGCTCCGCCGCCGAGAAAAACGTGATCGATTCGACGCCGCCGAGCAGGTTCTGCCAGAAGCTCTCGACATCGGGGGCGCCGGGGAAGCGGCACGCCATGCCGACCACGGCGACGCCGCCGCCCGCCGGCAGCTCGGCGCCCGCCGCACCCTGGGATTCCTCGCGCGCGGCCATCTCAGCCGTCTCCATCGGCCGGCGCCAGGCCGTCCCGGCGCAGCCGGCGGCGCGCCGCGCGGAAGCGCTCCTGCCCGACCGCGGCGCGGGTGCGGGCGGCGCGCTCGGCCAGCCGGCCCGGCGGCGAGCCCGGCGCGGGTGCGGGACGGCCGGCGATGCCGGCGGCTCCGGCGCCGTGACGATCCGCGGCGCCGGGATTGGCGGCGCCGCCGAGCTGCCGGGCGAGCGACTCGATCGTCGGATGCTTGAACAGGTCCACCATGGGCAGCGCCACGCCGAACCGTTCCTGGACCGCCGCGTGCACCCGGATGAGCAGCAGCGAGTGGCCGCCCAGGTCGAAGAAGTTGTCGCGGATCCCCACCCGCTCGACGGCGAGGACCTGGCGCCAGATCTCGGCCAGGGTCCGCTGGGCGTCGTCGCTGGGCGGCGCGTAGGCGTCGGCGGAGAGCGGTGCCGCAGCCTCGTCGCCGGCCGGCGGCGCCGCCGGCAGCGCCTGGCGGTCCACCTTGCCGTTGGGGGTCAGCGGCAGCGCGTCCAGGAACAGGAACTGCGCCGGGAGCATGTAGGCCGGCAGGGTCTCGGCGAGGAACGCGCGCAGCTCGTTCGCCGCCGGCCGGCGGCGCCCGGCCACGACGTAGGCCACCAGCCGCCGCTGCCCCGGCAGCTCCTCGGGGGCCGCCACCGCCGCCGCCAGCAGGTCCGCGTGACGGGCCAGGGCGGCCTCGATCTCGCCGATCTCGATGCGGTAACCGCGGATCTTGATCTGATGGTCGTTGCGTCCCAGGAACTCCAGCTCGCCGCCGGCCGGCAGGCGCGCGAGGTCGCCGGTGCGGTAGAGGCGCTCCCCGGGGCGTGACGGGAACGGGTGCGGCACGAAGCGCTCGGCGGTGACCGCCGGCAGGGCGTGGTAGCCGCGCGCCAGCAGGCCGCCGCCGATGTACAGCTCGCCCGGCACGCCCGGCGGCACCGGCTCGCGGGCCGGGTCCAGGACGTAGATCTCGGTGTCGGCGATCACCCGCCCGATGGGCACCTCGCGGTGGCCGTCGGCGGGGCAGGCCGTGAGGTCGCCGACGGTCGAGATGATCGTCGATTCGGTCAGGCCGTAGGTGTTGATCAGCCGCGGCCGCAGCGGCGCGGCGCGGCGCCAGGCGAGCAGCCGCTCGGGCAGGGCGCGCTCGCCGGCGATGATCACCAGTCGCAGCGACGGCGGCAGCGGCAGCGCCGCGGCCTCGATCGCGGCGGCGATGTCGTGCCAGTACGCGGTGGGCAGGCTCAACATGCTGAGCCCCCAGGCGCGGCAGGTGTCCAGGAAGACCGCGACCGAGGCGAGCATCGCGTCGGTGCGCAGCACCAGCTCGGCGCCGACCGCCAGGCAGGGGACGATCTCCTCGATGCTGATGTCGAAGCTCACCGAGCAGAACTGCAGGACGCGGTCCGCGGGCACGACGCCGTAGGCGCGCGCGGCGGTGACCGCGTAGCTGGCGAGCGAGCCGTGCTGGATCATGACCCCCTTGGGGCGGCCGGTGGAGCCTGACGTGTAGATGACGTAGGCCAGGTTCTCGGCCGAGAGCCCCACCCCGGGGTCGTGCTCGGGCTGGCCGCGCAAGGCGCTCCAGCTGCCGTCGAGCTCGAGGGTTGGCAGTGTGATCGGGAGGTCCATGGCGGCCTGCGGCCCGCGCAGCACCACGGCAGCCCGGCAGTCGTCGAGCATCGCCGCCAGCCGCTCGCCGGGGTAGGCGGTGTCGAGCGGCACGTAGGCGGCGCCGGCCTTCCAGATGGCGAGCATGGCGACGATCAGCTCGGGCGAGCGGTCGAGGGCGACGGCGACCCGCGACTCGGGGCCGGCGCCCAGCGAACGCAGCCGGTGGGCGAGCTGATTGGCGCGGCGGTCCAGCTCGGCGTACGACAGCGTGCGGCCGCCGCCGGTAACCGCCGGAGCGCCCGGCGCCGCGGCGGCCCGCGCCGCGATCCACCGGTGCACGAACGGCACGGCGGGGGGAGCGATCGCCGTGTCGTTCGCCTCGTGCAGCGCCTGGTGGCGGGCGGCCGCGTCGAGCAGGGGCAGCGCGAGCAGGGGACGGCGCGGATCGCGGGGCGCCTGCCGCGCCAGGGCCGCGAACTGTTCGAGCAGGCGGATGGCGGTCGGCGCGTCGAAGAGGCCCCGGCGGACCTCGAGCAACGCGGCGAGCCCGCCGTGGCGCTCCTCCACGTACACGGCGAGGTCGAACTTGGCGGTGCCGCTGCCCGCCGGCAGCGGGGCGAGGCGCAGGCCGGGCAGCGCCAGCGCCGGACGGCCCGCGCCTTCCAGGGCGAAGACCACCTCGTAGAAGGGGTTGTGGCCGAGATCGCGGTCCGGGCGCAGCGCTTCGACCAGCTTCTCGAACGGCACCTCCCGCAGGAAGGCGGCAAGGGCTGCCTCGCGCACCCCGGCAAGACAGTCGGCGAACGGCGGGTCGCCGGCGGCGTCGAGGCGCAGCACGAGGTTGTTGACGAAGAAGCCGATCAGCGGCTCGAGCTCCGGCCGCGGGCGGTTGGCGACGGGGGTGCCCACCACCAGGTCGCCCTGGCCGGTGAGCCGCCGGAGCAGTACCGCGAACACGGCCAGCAGCACCATGAAGAGGCTCGCCCCGTGGCCTCGGCCCAGCTCGCGGAGGGCCCCGGTCTCGGCGGTGGACAGCTCCAGCCGGTGGCTGCTGCCGCGGAAGCCCGGAACCGGCGGGCGGGGGCGGTCGAACGGCAGCGGCAGGACCGCGGGTGCGCCCGCCAGCCGCCGGCGCCACCAATCCAGCGCGCCGGCCAGGGACGCGGCGTCCTGCTCGAGGCAGCGCCGCTGCCAGACGGCATAGTCGGCGTACTGGACCGGCAGCTCGGGCAGGACGGGCGGCACGGCGCCGCCATTGGCACCGGCATCGGGGTGGATGCCGTGATTGGCGCCGGCACCAGGATCGGTGCCGATGGCCACGCCGCCGACTGGATCGGCGCCGTGGCCGTCGCCGCCGACTGCATCGGCGACGTGCCCGTCGCCGTAATGAACCGCCAGCTCGCCGAGCATGATGCCGAAGGAATGGCCGTCGGCGGCGATGTGGTGCGCTGCGAGCAGCAGGACGTGCCGTCGCGGCCCGAGCCGCAGCAGGGCGGTGCGCAGCAGGGGCGCGCGTCGCAGGTCGAACGGGCGCAGTGCCTGGATGGCCGCCAGACGGATCGCGTCTGGGTCGCGCCGCGGCTCCGGCAGCGGGGTCAGATCGACCCGGGGGAGGGGCAGCGGCGAGGCCGGTTGGACGCGCTGCACCGGCCGGCCGGCCTCGATGGCGAAGGTGGTGCGCAACGCCTCGTGCCGCGCCACCACGCGGGCGAAGGCGCGGCGCAACGCCCGGGCGTCGAGGTCGCCGGTGAGCAGCAGCGGGACCGGCAGGTTGTAGGCCGGGCTGCCGGGCTCGAGCTGGTCGAGGAACCACAGGCGCTCCTGGGCGAGGCTGAGGGGCGGCGGCGGTTGCCGCGCCGCGCGCTCGATCGGCGTCAACCCGCCCAGCCAGCCGGCGCCGCGGGACCGCGTGCGCGC
>DATKFK010000327.1:0-8334 GCA_035544375.1 Thermoanaerobaculia bacterium | reverse complement strand
AAGATCTCCCACACCGACACGTCGCAGCTGGCCGGGGTCTTTTGCAGCACGCGGTCGGCTTCGGTCAGCCGGTACCTGCTCTGCATCCAGAGCAGGTGGTTGGCGATCGCGCGATGGCTTACCATCGAGCCCTTGGGCCTCCCCGTCGAGCCCGAGGTGTAGATCACGTAGGCGAGATTCTCCGGCGCGCCGCCACCCGGAGGCGGCGCGGAAGGCTCGTCCTCCAGGCTGCGCCAGATCGCGTCGAGGCAGACGACGCTGGCACCGGTCTCCGGCAACCGAGCGGCCAGCCGTTGCTGGGTGAGGAGCACCGGCGGGCGGGCCTCGTCGAGCGCGAACGCCAGCCGATCGCGCGAGCCGGCCAGGTCGAGCGGCAGGTAGGCCCCGCCGGCCTTGAGGATGCCGAGCACGCCGACCACCATCTCGAGCGAGCCCTCCATGGCGATGCCGGCCACCACCTCCGGGCCAACGCCCAGCCGGCGGAGATGGTGGGCGAGATGACAGGCGTGCGTTTCGAGCTCGCCATAGGTCAGCCGCCTGCCGTCGAACACCACCGCCACGGCGCCGGGCCGATGCCGGGCCTGGGCGGCGACAAGCTCCGGCAGGGTGGAGCCGGAGGCGAGCGCCGCGGCGCTGTCGTTCCATTCCAGCAGCAGCTGGTGGCGCTCGCCGGGGGCGAGCAGCGCCAGGTCCGCGGCTGGGTGTTCTGGATCCGCGAGGGCGCCTTCGAGGATGGTCGCGTAGTGGCCTGCCAGGCGCCGCATGGTGGTGGCGTCGAACAGGTCGGTGTTGTACTCCACCGCCCCGGCGAGCCCTTCCTCGGTCTCGCCCAGTGCCAGCCCCACGTCGAACTTGGCGGTGACGCCGGCGGTCTCGGGAGCAAAGCGCGCCTTGTCCCGCGTCCCCTGCCTGCCCTGCAAGGGCGGCGCGTTCTGCAGCATGAAGCTCACCTGGAACAGCGGGTGATGGCCCAGGTTGCGCTCGGGCTGCAGCTCCTCGACCAGCCTTTCGAAGGGCAGGTCCTGGAAGGTGTAGGCGTCAAGCGTGACCTCGTGCACCCGCCGCACCGCGGCGCGAAAGCTCGGGCCGCCGGAGAGATCGGCGCGCAGCACCAGCATGTTGACGAAGAAGCCGATCAGGCCTTCGATCTCGGTGCGGTTGCGGTTGGCGATGGGAGTGCCGACCACCACGTCGTCCTGCCTGCACCAGCGCTGGAGGAGCAGCAGGAACGCCGCGAGCAGGGTGGCAAAAGGCGCCACCGAGAGAGCGCGGCCCAGCGCCGCCATGCGGCCGACCAGCTCGGCGGACAGGCTGAACTTGAGCAGCGCGCCGCTCGCGCTCTGCACCACCGGCCGCTCGCGGTCGCCGGGCACCTCGAGCCGGGCCGGGGCGCCGTGGAGCTGGCGCTTCCAGTACGCGAGAGCCGGCGCCAGGGCCTCGCTCTCCAGCCATCGTCGCTGCCAGAGCGCGAAGTCGGCGTACTGGATGGGCAGCTCCGGCAGCGGCGACACCTGGCCGGCGCAGCGCGCCTGGTAGAGGGCTTCGAGCTCGCGCAGGAAGATGCCGAGAGACCAGCCGTCGGCGACGATGTGGTGCATGGTCAGCAGCAGCAGGTGCTCGCCTGGCGCGAGCCGCACCAGCGTCGTGGCGAGCAGCGGTCCGCGGGCGAGATCGAACCGCCGCTCGAGCTCGGCGGCGGCCAGCCGCGCGGCCTCGGCCGGCAGCTCGTGCTCCGGGAGATCGCTCCGGTCGACGATCGGCAGGGCGAGCCTCGACGCGGGGGCGATGACCTGGACCGGCCGGCCGCCGCGGGACTCGAACGTGGTGCGCAGCACCTCGTGGCGGCGCACGATCTCGTTGAGCGCCCAGGCGAGCGCCGCGGCGTCGATCCCGCCCAGCAAGGGCATGGCGACGGGCAGGTTGTAGGCCACGCTGCCCGGGCTCAGCTCGTCGAGGAACCAGAGCCGCTCCTGGGCGAAGGAGAGGGGGCAGGGCTCGTCGGGGCGCCGGCGCGCGATCGCGTGCGCCGCGGGTGGCACGGTCGCTCCGCGCTGCAAGCGGTGCTCGAGCAGGGCGAGCTTCTCGGGCGAGAGCGCCGCGATGCGGTCAGCCGTCGAGGCCGCGGCACGGGGCGCCCCGGACGGGCCGGAGATCGCGGAACCTGGTCCTGCCGGTCTCCCGGCGGGCCGGGGCACCGGGTCCTGCAGCGAGGAGCTCACTCAGCAACCGGGCCCGAGCACGTTCTGGGCAGACCAGGCTGCATTCACGAGGTTCTGCGCGATCGCGGCCAGCTGGACCGGAGCGACGGCGGTGACGTCGAGCCCTCCCCACAGCTCTTGCAGCTCCTGGAGGTAGCTGCGATAGGCCTCGGCGAGATCCTCTCCCTTGCCGGCCTCGACCTCGGCGGTGGCAAACTCCTTCCAGGCCTCGCCCAACCTCCCCTGCAGCTCCAGCTGCGCCTCGGCAGAGGTGGCAATCAGGCTTCGTTGCACCTCGGCAACCGATTGCCGGCCCTCGGCGAAGAGCTTTCCGCCTGCTTCCTTGGCCCATTGCTCGTACGACGCCATGGTATAGGCGCGGTATGCATCGCCGACCTTTGCCTGGGCGTCGAGCTGCGCCTCCTGGAACGCCAGCGAGTAGCGGCGCCACCGTTCCGCCCGCGCCTCGGAGGCCCTGGTGCGGGCGTCCAGCAGGCTGGTCACGAAACGCTGGTGCGCCTCCTCGAACCTTCTCCACGAGCTGCTCGCCGCGGTGGCCTGGCCGGCCACGGATGCGGCGGCGGGTTGCTCTTCGCCCTTGTCCTGACGCGGTCTCTTCTCTGCCATGTCCTTCCTCCTCTACCTGGCCTGTTGGCGCTTGCTCCACCGGGAAACGCGACGCGGCAAACAACCGGTGGGGAATGTCCCAACGTTAACGCAAGTAAAGTCGACTGTAAACATAGAAACTGCGATGCACCGCTTCTCCGCCGCCTCACCCCCTTCTCGCGGCGCGGCTGCAGCGGTACAGCTCCAGCCGGCCGAGCAGCTGCAGCGGCGGCGCGAAGTCGAGCCCGGCGCCGTGCAGGCGGCTCTCGAGCTCGCGCCGCGCAGGCGCCCATTGCGCGAGGCGCCGCATGTCCTCGGCCGAGTAGATGCTGAGCATCCGCAGCTCGTGGCAGGCCGGCTCCCCCCACACGGTGAAGAACAGCAGCCCGCTCTCCGCCAGCAGCAGCGAGAATTTCTCGAGGGCACGCTGGAAGGGGTCGTGGAACGGCGGGCCCTCCATGCGGCCGCGGCCAAAATGCGACAGCGTGCCGAGCATGCAGGTGATGAGATCGAACGTCCCCGCGATCGGCCAGCGCTCGGCCGAGAAGTCATGGCGCTCGATACGCAGCCGCGCATCGTCGCCGCACTCCTGGCGCAGCTTCCAGCGTGCGAAGCGGACGCAATCCATGTCGTTGTCGATGCCGACGATCTCGCCCTCCGGGAGCACCGCTTCGCGCAGGCTGATGGGATAGCGCCCGGTGCACGTCCCAACGTCGAGGAAACGCCTGATCGTCCCCCAGCGCCCCAGCCGCCTGAGCTCCGCCGCGACGGCGTCGAGCTCGGCGGCCTTGAGCGACTCGTCTTCCTCGGGCAGCCCGTAGTCATAGCAGGCAAGCCAGGTCGGCTGGTAGTCGATGCGCGACGCGCAGTCCTCGAGCGCACGCTCGATGCGCTCCAGCAGGCCGGTCACCGGTGTCGCGCGCTCCCAGAGCGCGGCGAAGTAGCCGCTGACCGCCCGCAGGTGGGCCGCGAAACCCTCCATCACCGGCGTGTAGCACTCGACGCCGTCGATGCTGCCGGAGCGGCCGCCCTGGAAGAGGTCGAACCGCCAGTCGTCGTAGAGCGCCAGCTCGGAGTCCTCGGGATCGAAGTGCAGCTCCGGCGGCAGGCCGCGCTCGAGCCCCGTGTCGTCATGCACGACGCGCGCCTCACAGCCTTGCGCCCTCAGGTTCTCGAGGTTGCGGCGCAGGTTGGCGAACCTGCGATCGAAGTGAGCCAGGCCTTCAGCGTCCTCCTGCTTGGCAAGCAGCAGGCGCTCGTCCTGCCAGCTCCGCACCTCCGCCTCCGGAGGGTTGTGGAGCAGAAACAGGCGGCGGGCGGCGGTGCCGTTGCCGTTGAGCCGCTCCATCATCCCGAGGTTGGCGCCGAGGATGCGGGGGTCGCGCTCGCTCCAGAAGCCGGAGGACAGCACGCTGGTGGCCCAGAACCTCTGGCGCACCAAGCCGAGCGCCTCGGTGTAGGCGGCGACGCATAGGCGTTTCGAGCCCAGGCGGAAGGGCTCGCCCGCACGCGGCGCCTGCGCGGCACCGAAGCTTTCGAGCAGGCTCGCGGCGCGCTCGAGCTCGCTGCGGGCGGCACGCAGGGTCGCGCGGATGCCGAACCCGCCCTCTCCCCTGCCATGCCCCGCGGCCGGGTGCGCCAGGAGATCGGACATTCAGTGCCGGACCTTCTCGTTGCGCGCCGTTGCCATTTATGCATTCTCATGCATATCTACATGCTTTATCCTTGCTCAAGATGATACACTACACGAAGATCACCAACAAATACGCGAACGCAAGCAAAGCCGTCCCGGACGCCAGGACGGCAGCGCCGGGCGGCAGGCCGCCGCCTTGGCGGAGGACCGCGGCGGGCCGCTGGCGCGGTGGCGGGCCGAGGGCGCCGTCGGCCGGGCGCCGGGGCCTGCGCAGGGTGTTCCCGCGGTGAGGACAGTGTTAAGATCAACGCATGATCTTGACAGCTGCCATCCAACTCACGTCCACCTCGAACGAGGAGTTGAACTGGGAGAGCGCTCGGACCCAGATCGAGCGCGCGGTCGGGCTCGGAGCGAGGTTCGTCGCGACCCCGGAGAACACGAACTACCTGGGACCCCACGAGGAGAAGGTGCGCCGCGCGGAGTCCCTCGGGGGGGCCACCTGCCAGCGGTTCGCGAACCTGGCCCGCAGCCTGGGCGTCCATCTGCTCCTCGGCTCGTTCAACGAGCGCAGCGACGATCCGTCGCGCTGCTACAACACGAGCGTCCTGTTTGGCGCGGATGGGGAGATCCTCGCCGCCTACCGCAAGATCCACCTGTTCGACATCGACCTGCCGGAGCTGAAGTTCATGGAATCAGCCACCTGCAAGCCGGGAGACGAGGCGGTCGTCGTCGACACACCGTTCGGGCGGATCGGCCTCTCGATCTGCTTCGACCTGCGGTTCCCGGAACATTACCGCCGGTTGACGGAACGGGGCGCCGAGATCCTCCTCGTGCCCTCCGCCTTCACGCGCGCCACCGGGAAAGATCACTGGGAGACCCTGCTGCGCGCGCGGGCGATCGAGAACCAATGCTACGTGGTGGCGCCGGCCCAGTTCGGGTCCCACGACGACAACGGACTGCGTGAAAGCTGGGGCCGGTCGATGATCATCGACCCCTGGGGGCTGGTGCTGGCGACCGCTCCGGACGGCAGGAGCCTGGCCATCGCCGAGATCGAGCTCGACCGCGTCGCCCAGACCCGCAGCCATCTGCCGCTTCGCCGCGCGCCGCAACGGCAAAGGACCGGCATCGTGGTCTGACCGGCCGCCAATCCATGCTGCGCGGGCCCCCGCGACGGCAGCGAGATTCACCGATGCCTACCTCCCTTGCTCCTTGGCGAATCTCCCGGGTCTGGCAGGCCCTCGTTTCCGCTTGCCGCCATCTCAGCCGAAGGCGCCGCCTCGCCGCGGGGATCACGGCGACCCTCGGCCTCGGCATCGCCGCGATCGCCACGGCGCTGAACGTCATTGGCAGCATCCTCTTCTGCCACACACCCTACCTGGATCCGGATCGGATCGTTTCCGTCTTCTCGCGGTTTCCCGAGACGCCGGAGGAGGTCGGGGCTTCGTCCTACCCGGATTTCGAGGACCTCCGGCGGCTCAGCCGGACGCTCGAACCGATGGCAGCGACCTCCACCACCCAGCTCACGCTGACCGGCGTCCAGGCGATCGAGCGGGTCAATGTGAACTTCGTCTCGGCGAGCTACTTCCAGATCCTCGGGGTCCACCCCCGGCTCGGCCGGGTTCTCGTGCCGGAGGACGATCTCCCTCCCAAGGGACAGCAGGTGGTGATCCTCAGCCACGATCTGTGGCTGCGGCTGGGCGCCGACCGGGGGGTGATCGGGAAGACGATTCGCCTCAACGATCTGAGCTTCGTGGTCGTGGGGGTGCTCCGGGAGGGTTTCCACGATCTCGCACTGGGGGCGGAAACGGAAGCCTGGGTGCCGGTCACCACCGCGGCGGCGATCCTGGCGCCGGAGTACGTGAGGAACCGGCGCGGCCGTTGGCTGCAAGCGGTAGGGCGGCTGCGGTCCGGAGCCACCGTCGCCGCCGCGCGCAGCGAGATGACCGCGATCGCCTCCCGGCTGGAGGCGCAGTACCCTGACACCGACAGGGGGATCGGCGTCGTCGTCCGCCCACTCCGGGAGTACCTCCTGCGGTTCAATCACCTCGCGCAGTCGGTCGCCATCCTGTCCTTGGCCTCCTTGCTCGTCCTGCTCGTCGCGTGCACGAACGTCACCGGCCTGCTCCTGGTCCAGGTCGGCGCGCGGGCTCCGGAGATCGCCACCCGCTTTGCCCTCGGCGCCAGCCGAGGCTCGCTGCTTGTCCAGATGATGGCGGAAGGGCTCCTGCTCGTGCTGCCCGGAGGCCTGCTCGGAGTCCTGCTGGGTTTCCTGGGGACCCGGATGATCGCCGCGCTCGCTCCCATCGCGCTACCGGGCTTCATGGCGATCGCCTTCGATCGGCGCGCCGCCGCGGGCGCACTGGCCATCACGATCCTGGTGGGTCTCTGTTTCGGGTGCGTGCTCGCGCTCAAGCTCGGTCGGATCCCTCTGCTCGAAGTGCTGCGGACGGGCACGATGGGGCAGCGGGCGGCCGCTCGCGGGCGCAGCTTGCTGATGATCGGCGAGGTCGCGGCGGCGGTGATGCTCCTGATCGGCGCGGGCCTGCTGGTCAAGAGCCTGCGCGCTCTGAACCAGGTCGACATCGGCTTCAGGACCGAGAACCTGCTGACGTTCCAGATCGAGCTGGGACGCCGGTACGCGGACGACTCCCGCCGCGAGCTGTTCTATCGCCGGTTCCTCGAGATCGGCCGTAGTATGCCCGGTGCGGAGGCGGCCGCCCTGTGGGGGCCCGGCCTGCCGAGCTCCTCGTGGTGGTACCGTGAGATCCGCCTCGAAGGGCGGGATCCTGCACAGCCCGATAGCCGCTTCCGCGCCTTCCGCCACTGCATCACGCCGGGAGCCCTCTCGATGCTGGGCATGACCCTGGCGCAGGGGCGCGAGTTCGGCGAGCAGGACCGCGCCGGCAGCGCGCCGGTGGCCATCGTCAGCGCGACGCTGGCGAAAAAGCTCTGGCCCGGCCAAAGCGCCCTCGGCAAGCGCTTTGTCCGCGCCTCGGTCCCGCACGACGCCTGGATCACGGTGGTCGGTGTGGCCGCCGACGCGAAGCACCGGGGCCGGCAGGCCGAGAACAGCTATCCGGTCGACCTCTATCTTCCTTTCGCACAGGAGCCGGTGCCACAGGTGGCGCTGCTCCTGCGCGCCGCGAAGGCCCCCGAGAGCCTGGCGGAAGTGCTGCGTGCCAGGCTGCGCACCGTCGATCCCGAGATCCCGGTCTTCAACGTCGCGACGCTCGACCAGACGCTCGCGCAGGACTCCAACGAGCTGCGGTTCTACTCGTGGCTGCTCGGAGTTTTCGCGGGAACCGCGCTGCTCCTCGCGGCGATCGGTCTCTACGGCCTGCTGGCCTATGCGGTGGCGCAGCGGAGCCGGGAGATCGGCATACGTTTGGCCCTGGGTGCGGATGGAGGGCACATCGTGCGCCTGCTGGGCCGGAGCGTCGCGGCGCTGGTGGCCGGCGGTGTCGCGCTCGGCCTGCTGGGAGCGTTCTGGCTGGCCCGGACCATGGCGAGCGCGCTGCAGAATCTCTCGAGCCTGGACCTCTCCGTGCTCCTCACCCCGCTCGCGGTGCTGCTCGCGGCGGCGCTGGCGGCGATCTGGAGGCCTGCCCGCCGCGCCCTTCGGATCGATCCGGCGGTGACGCTCAAACAGCAGGGCTGACCGGGCTTCCCGCAATGGGGGAAGCGGCGGCGCTCTCCATCCTCTCCTCGAGGAGCCGTGCGAGCCAGGCGACGTGGGGCTCGCGCAAGACTGAATAGTGATCGGCCTCCAGGATGTGCGCCTCGGCTCCGGACGCGTACCGGCACCAGCCGCGCGTGGGGTCGCCGCCCGCCGCGCTTGGCCCGCCGCAACGGATGAAAAGGAGGTTCACGGGCACCGCCCGAGGCGAATAGCCGGCG
>DATKFK010000326.1:0-10036 GCA_035544375.1 Thermoanaerobaculia bacterium | reverse complement strand
GGGCGCTGACTACCCCTTTTTCGTGGATCAAAACGAATTCCAAGAAAAGCGAATTCTGGTGACCGGCGGCACCAAAGGCATCGGAGAAGCCATCGTCCGCAGACTGACGATGGGCGGCGGTTCTGTCGCGACCACCGCCCGTTCGCCTCTTCCCGAAGGTCAGCGGCCGGCACTGTTCGTACAGCGGGACGTAGGTACGGCAGAGGGCGTCCAAGCGGTTGTGGACCGCCTTCTAGAAGTCTGGGGTGGCGTCGACATCCTGGTGAACAGTCTCGGCGCATCGGACGCGCCCAATGGCGGCTTTCGGGTTCTTACGGACGACGACTGGCAGAGGGCCCTGGATGTCAATCTGATCGCGGCAGTGAGGTTCGACAGGAACTTGCTGCCCGGCATGCTGGAGCGCCGCTCCGGTGTCATCCTACATATCTCCTCCATACAGCATCGTCTGCCGCTCTACGACTCGACGCTCGCGTATGCCGCGGCGAAAGCGGCGCTATGCACCTACAGCAAAGGGCTGGCGAACGAAGTTGGCCCGCAAGGAGTGCGAGTCAACCTAATTTCGCCGGGGTTCATTGAAACCGCAGGAGCGCACGGGATGATCGTGCAGTTGGCCAAGAGTGACGGGATCGACGAGGGGGCCGCGCGTCAGAAGATAATGGACATGATCGGCGGCATTCCCATCGGCAGGCCGGGCCGGCCGGAAGAAGTCGCAGAACTGGTGGCCTTCCTGGTGTCCGATCGCGCAGCCTCGATCCACGGCAGCGATTACGTCATCGATGGCGGGAGCATTCCAACCACCTGCTGAGATTCGCCTGACGCTGTGGGGACCACAGTCCGAACACGGGGACAGTCCATCGACACGATGGCCCTGACTTGATCGAGCCGCTCGCGGAACTGGCGGGTGACCGCCTCGCGCCGCTCGCCCACCGTCCGGGGGGTTGCGGGGTAGTCGGGGCGAGATACCCGGCCGCGAAGGGTCAGTGAGAAAAGATGCACACACCCCTGTCGCTCGGCGCAGCAGCTCGACCGCTACCATCGCAGAGACCGGGCTCGGATAGCGGGGCTGGCTGATCACGCGGATAAAGCCGTTCTGCGTCACGGCGCACGAGGCCCAGCCCAGCTGTCAGCCGTCCGATAACGATCATCGTCGGTTCAATCGGCGACGCCGGAGCACCGCCAGTCGAGCGCGCGGTACTGCAAGTCGTCTGCGGCAATGCGCGTCGCCGCGGTGCCCGCAGATGCATGGGCCGGTTTGAGGCGGGTTCGGGGTGTTAAGCTTCGTCCCGATCTTGCCGAGGAGAATTCGACCATGAGCGAAAAGCTGAACCGTCGCGACTTCCTCATCGCCGGCGCCGGCGCCGGGCTGGCCGCGGCGGCCCCCCGCACGCTGTTCGGCGAGGCGCCCGCGGTGATCGCGTCGAAGGCCGCCAGGCCGGTCGTCATCTCCTCGGCCAACGGCAACCACTACAAGAACGGCGGCGACGTCACCGGCGTGCAGAAGGCCTACGCCATGATCGTTGCGGGCGCCGACGTGCTCGACGCGCTGATCGCCGGCGTCAACATCCCCGAGCTCGATCCCGAGGACGACAGCGTCGGCTATGGCGGCCTGCCCAACGCCGACGGCGTCGTGCAGCTCGACGCCTCCTGCATGCACGGCCCCAGGCGGCAGGCCGGAGGAGTGGCGGCGCTCGAGGGCGTGCGCACGCCGTCGCTGGTCGCCAAGGCGGTGATGCAGCAGACCGACCACCACCTGCTGGTGGGCAGGGGCGCCCAGGAGTTCGCGCGCCAGGTCGGCTTCAAAATCGAAGACGACCTCAACACCGAGAAGTCGCGGCGCCTGTGGCTGGAATGGAAGCGGCGCACCGATCCCGAGCACTACCTGGACCCCAGGCAGCGCGCCGCCGCGGGTCACCAGGCGGCGCTGCAGATGGTGCGCGAGGGCCTGATCGACCGCGAGCACCTGTGGGGCACGATCAACTGCGACGGCGTCAACGCCAAGGGCGAGGTCTGCGGCGTCACCACCACCAGCGGCCTGTCCTGGAAGATCCCGGGCCGCGTCGGCGATTCGCCGATCCTCGGCGCCGGCCTCTACGTGGACGGGGCGGTCGGGGCCGCGGGCTCGACCGGACGCGGCGAGGCGAACCTCTACAACCTCTCCTCCTATGCCATCGTCGAGGCGCTCCGCCACGGCGCGCACCCCAAGGACGCGGGCATGGCGGCGCTCGGGCGGGTGGTGGCGAACACCGTCGAGACGCGCCTGATCAACCGCCGCGGCCATCCCAACTTCGACCTCAACTTCTACGTCCTGGCGCGCAACGGCGAGTATGCCGCCGTCTCGATGTATCCCTCGCACTTCGCGGTCTGCACGGAGAAGGGGCCCGAGACGCTGGCGACCGAGGCGCTCTTCGAAGGCACGCCGACGGACTGACCGGGACGCGACCCGGGCGGGCGTCGCGGGTCAGCGCCCCCGCAGCCGCCGGTGCTGGCGGAGCAGCGGCTGGACGGTCGCGGCCACGGCCTCGGCGAGGCGGGCGTGGCCGAGGTCGTTGGGGTGGACCTCGTCCGCCTTGAGGCTAGGGTCGAAGAGGATCTGGCGGAGGGCGTCCTGCACCACCGGCACGCGGTAACGCTTGCCGAGGCGGGCATACATGCCCCCGTGGCTGCCGCCGAAGGGTCCTTCGACCGCCACCAGCACCGGCAGCACCCGTGCCGCCAGCAGCTGGCGGACGATGGCGTCCAGCGCCTCCTCGGTGCGCTCGATCGGCACCTGGCGCAGGATGTCGTTGCCGCCCAGCTCGACGATCACCAGCCAGGGATCCTGCGCCAGCACCTGCGGCAGGCGGGCCAGGCCGTCGGCCGCGGTGTCGCCGGGCACGCCGTCGTTGATCACCTCGCTGCCGAGGAGCGCCGACAGCGCAGCCGGGTAGGCGTGGCCTTCGGCGGCGCCAACCCCGGCGGTGATCGAGTCGCCCAGGCAGACGATGGCGACGCCCGGCGAATCGAGGTTGGGAGGAGCGCGGCGGCAGCCGGCGGCGCCGGCCGCCGCAACCAGGGCGAGGACCACGATCCCGGCGGCGGCCAGCCTGGGGCCGGCCAGGCGCCAACCGCGGAAACTGCGGAGTGTAATCATCTGGCTACCGGACACTATAACGCCCACCGGCAATCGGATCCTGCTACCATCCGGGCGCCGATGGCCGCGGAGACCCCAGCAGCGCCCGGCGCCACCCCCCAGGGAACGGCCACGCCGCCGGCGCCTCCCCCCGATCTAGACCAGTTCGCCCACCACTGGCAGGACGAGGCGGAGGCCGCCTACCTCTACCGGGTGCTGGCCGAGGCCGAGCACGACCCGCACAAGCGCGATCTGTACAGCCGGCTGGCTCACGTCGAGGAGCGCCACACCCGGATCTGGGGCGACCTTATGGAGCGCAACGGCAGGCCGCCGGCCCGCTTCCGCCTCGGGGCCCGGGCGCGGCTGCTGGCGATGCTCGGGCGGCGCTTCGGGCCGCGTGTGCTGTTGCCCCTGCTGCTCGCCGAGGAGGGGCGCGAGGTCCGCGGTTACCTCGAGATGCACCGCGGTCTGGACGCCGGCGCGGTGGGGCGGCCCGAGGCGCTGCTCTTGGCGCGCGAGTCGGCGGAGCATGCCACCACCTTGGGCGAGATCAGCGGCAGCGGCGCCGAGCCCTGGCACCGCGTCGGCTCGGGAGGTTTCCTGCGCAACGTGGTCTACGGCTTCAACGACGGCCTGACCGCCAACTTCGGCCTGGTGGCAGGGGTGATCGGCGCCACCGCCGCAGCGCAGTACCGGACGGTGATCGTCGCCGGGGTCGCCGGGCTCATCGCCGACGCCCTGTCGATGGGCGCCAGCGGCTATCTCGCCGCCAAGAGCGAGCAGGAGGTCAATCAGCACGAGGTCGGCATGGAGCGCGCCGAGGTCGAGCTGATGCCCGAGGTCGAGCGCGACGAGCTGGCCCTGATCTACGAGCTCAAGGGCATGCCCAAGGACGAGGCGCACCGGCTGGCGACCGAGATCATGGCGGATCCCCGGCGCATGCTCGAGGAGCAGGTGCGCGAAGAGCTGAAGATCGGCGAACCGGCCGCCTCGCCGCTGCGCGAGGGCTGGGTCACCGGCGTGGCCACCGCCGTCGGGGCGATCATCCCGGTGCTGCCCTTCTTCTTCGCCCATGGCGGCGCCGCCATCGCCGCCTCCTTCACCATCGCCATGCTCTCCCACTTCCTGGTCGGCGCGGCGCGCTCGGTCTTCACCGGCCGCGGTGTCTTCCGCTCCGGCTTCGACATGTTCATCGTCGGCATGGGAGTGGCCGCGGTAGGCTACTTCGTCGGCGAGTGGATCTCCCGCCTCCTCTGAAGCTTCTCATCGGCGCGTCGCGCAGCGTGCCGCGGTGGGGCCTCGCCCACCCGCCGTTTCCCGGGCTGTCATGGACTTTGCACGCGTGATTCGACATGCGCGGCGGGGAGGGCTTCGGCCCCACTCCTTTGCAGCTGCTGCGCGAGGCGAACCAGGTAGGTTTCGTTTTCACCGGTGGCGGCTCGCGCTGCGCCTTCCAGATCGGGGCGGTGGAGGTCCTGAACGAGCTGGGAATCGTCCCCTGCCTCTGCACCGGGGTTTCTTCCGGCGCTTGGAACGCGGCGGCCGTCGCCGTAGGCAGTCAACACCGATTGCGCAGCTACTGGCGCACCTTCATGCGCATGCCGCACGTGGATGTCACGAACCTGCTGCGCGAGCACTCGCCGTTCATCTTCAACGAAGTCCACCGGCGCACCTTCGCACGCTATGTGGGCGTCGACCGTTTGCGCTCCCCGTCGGCGCTGCCCTTGCTGATCGGCGCCACCCGCCTGCGAGACCGGCGGTTCGTGGTCTTCGACGCGCGGCGGATGGAAGACCCCTTCCGGTTGATGCTGGCGACCAACTACGTGCCGCCCTACTACTCCCACCCGCCGCGCCTCGACGGCGAGATCTACGTCGACGGCTGCTGGAGCAACAACGTGCCCTATGAAGAGGCTTTCGCCGCTGGTTGCGACGCGGTGGTGCTGATCACGATGAAGGCCGAAAGCGAAGGCATGATCTATCGCAATCCACGCGATCCGGAGCACGTCATTCCCAGCCCCTACGATCGCCGTGTCGTGATCATCCGGCCGCGCCGGCGCCTGTCGCTGGGGCTCATCGCCAACGACTGGCCCCGGATCCTCGATCTCATCGAGCTGGGCCGCCAGCGGGCGCGCGAGGTCCTCGCCGCGGAGCCCCTGGAGGTCGCGGAGCACCTGGAGGCCGCGGAGCACCTCGCGGCTGCGGCCGGCCGGTCGCACGCCGGAGCTGCTGCCAGCCGGGCTTGACGTCTCCCGTATCGCCTCGAGCCCGCGGAGCGTCGTATGCTGAAGCCATGAGAGTCTGCTGGGTGGCGGTGCTGGCAGCACTGGCAGCGGTGGCAGCGCTGGCGGGAGCCGCGCCGCCCATGAGCCCGGCGCCGGCCTCGCCGCCGCTGGTCGAGCGCATCGGCCCCACCGGGTTCGTCGAGGTGGCGGCGCCGAGCCTGGCGGCGCTGCCGCTGCGCCAGAAGCTGGTCGCCTTCCACCTGGCCCAGGCGGCGATCCAGCTCGACCCGATCTTCTACGAGCAGATGTCGAGCTACGGCCTGACCGCCAAACGGCTGCTGGGCGCCCTCGTCGAGGACCCGGGCCGGCTGCCGCCGGAGTCGCGCCCGCGGATCCTCGAGTACGCCAAGCTGTTCTTCGCCAACCATGGCAACCACAACGAGGTTACCGGCGGCAAGTTCTTGCCCGGCTTCACCGCGGCGGAGCTGACGCGCGCCGCCGAGCAGGCCCGCGCCCGCGGCGCCTCCCTGGGCAGCGCCGCCCGGCTGGCCGCCGTCTTGCGCGACCTGGCGGCGCCGCTGTTCGACGCCGCCTACCAGCCGGCGCTCACCGACAAGAGCCCGGCCCGCGGTGCCGACATCCTGACCGCATCGAGCAACACCTATTACCAGGGCGTCACCGTCGCCGACCTCGCGGGCTTCGTCGAGCGCTATCCCCTCGATTCGACGCTGATCAAGCGGGACGGCCGGCTGGTCGAGGAGGTGTGGCGCGCCGGCACCCCCGACGGCAAGGTGCCTGCCGGCCGCTACGCCGCGGCGCTGGCGGCGGTGAACCGCGAGCTGGCGGCGGCGGCCGGCTACGCCGATTCCGGCCAGGCGGCGGCGATCCGGGCGCTGATCCGCTTCTACCAGACCGGCGACCCCGCCGACTGGCGCGCCTTCAACATCGCGTGGCTGGGCGGCAGCCCGGCCGTCGACTTCGCCTCCGGCTTCATCGAGGTCTATCGCGATGCGCGGGGCGCCAAGGGCTCGGCGCAGATGCTGGTCGCGGTGACCGACCAGCGCCGCGACGCCCTGATGCACGAGCTGGCGGCCAACGCCGTCTACTTCGAGAAGCGGGCGCCCTGGCAGGACCGCTTCAAGAAGCTCGACGTCGAACCGCCGGTGGGCAAGGCCATCGAGGTGGTGATCGAAACCGGCGACTTCGCGGTCGGCACGATCGGCGACAACCTGCCCAACGAGCAGGAGGTGCGCGAGAAATACGGCACCAAGAGCCTGCTCATGACTTCGGCGCTCGACGCCTTCAACGCGACGCGCGGCGCCAAGTTGGCGGTCGAGTTCTCGCCCAACCCCGACGAGGCGCAGCTGTTCGCGCGCTACGGCGACGTGGCCAGCAACCTGCAAACCGCAATGCACGAGGTGATCGGCCACGGCTCGGGCAAGGTGCTGGTGCCCAACGACCCCTCCACCTACCTGCACGAGTACTACTCGACGCTCGAAGAGGCGCGCGCCGACCTCGTGGCCTACTGGGACGCAACCGATCCCAAGCTGGCCGAGCTGGGCGTCGCCGACGTCCGCGGGGTCGCTCACGAGATCTACCGCAACCTCGCGCGCCTGGGCCTGACGACGCTCAGCCACTACCCCAAGGGCGACACCGCCGAGGAGGACCACGACCGCGAGCGGCTGATGATCGCCAACTACGCGATCGGGGCGGGGGCCCTGGCGCTGGTCCGCCGCGACCAGCACTGGTACATCGAGGTCAAGGACTACGACCAGCTGCACGCCGTGGTCGGCAAGCTCCTGGCCGAGATCATGCGCATCAAGGCGGAGGGTGACTATGCCGCCATCAAGGCGCTCGTCGACAAGTACGGCACGCACTTCGATCCGGCGGTGCGCGACGACGTGATCGCCCGTTACAAGCGGCTCGACACGCCATCCTACTGGGTCGGCGTCTATCCGGTGCTGCGCCTGGTGCAGGACGGGGCCGGGAACGTGACCGACGTCGCCGTCGGCTATCGCCACGACTTCCTCTCCCAGGCCCTGGCGTTCGCGGCGGCGAACGGGACGCTGGGCCTGCAGTAGGCTCGACGACCCGCCCGGGCCCGAAAGACAAGTCGAAGCGGGTTCCTGGCGGTAACTCCGCGGCGGTCACTGCCCGGACGGAGCGACCAGCTGCAGCCGGAAGACGGCAGGTGCGCCGTTGCGTCCGGCGCTGCCGGCGAGGACCTCGCCGCTGGCGAAATCGACGACCAGCGGCTCTCCGGCAAGGGTTTCGAGCGTCACGGCATCGCCGTCGGCCACCCCGCCGTTTCCCTGCACCCGGCGCAGCACGAACCGCGCGGGAGGGTGGTCCGTCGAAGGCGCCTGCTGCGAGCCGGCCTCGAGGGCGCGGGTGCCCGCGGCGACGTCCAGATAGCGGCCGCCGTGCGCTTGCAGGGAGATGCGCGCCCCGCTGCGGAGCTGCTGCTGCCCGCTGGGGTCGATGGCGTTGAGCGTCTCCCAAGGCCCTACGTTCCAGGCGCTCACCCGCACGGCGCCGGCGGCGCCCCGGGGCGTCGCCAGGTACTTGCCCGACGCGGCGCGGAGGGCCAGCTGCCACTGCGCACCGCCCAGGCGCCGCTGTATGTCCGGCCAGATCGCCGCCTTGATGCCATCGGGCCGGATCAGCCAGAAGCCGCGCAGCTCGGCGTCCGTCGGCCGCTGCTTCTTGGGGTCGACGGTGACATACGCCTCGTTGTCGTAGATCTGCCAATACGCTGCGTACAGCACCCCCCAGGCGAGCGCCGCCTCGGCCAGCTCGTCGATGGCCTCGCGCCGCGCCGGGCCCGACGGCACCTGGTCCTTGGCCGCACCGAACTCGCCAAGATAGATGTTGCGGCTGCCGAAGAGGGCGCTCGGCGGGGCCTTCGACCGCAGGTAGTCGAGCGCCTGGGTGAGCATGGCCGGATCGAACTTGACGTCCCAGCTCGAGTACGAGTAGAGATCGGCGCGGGTGTACGGGATCACGTCGTTGGTCGCGGTGACCTTGCCCGCCATGGCATCGGCCAGCAGGTTGACCTCGGCGGCATGCGCCACGCGCACGCCGTGCTCCCCCACCTCGGCGCGGGCGCGGTCCACACCGTCCTGCCGCGCGTTCCACCAGTCGATCATGCCCTGGATGGTGACCGGAGCGGGGTCCTGGTCCTGCGTCAGCCCGGTGCGCAACAGGTGGTCGCCTTCCCAGTTCTGCAGCACGAAGGTCTTGCCGGTGCCCGCGTAGGTGGTGAGCAGGTAGCTGGCAAGGTCGTGCATCTGGCCCGACTCCGCCGCGACCGCCGCGGCGGTCATCCCGGCGAGGAACGGCGGGTAGTCGGTGACCGGCTTGACGACCAGCAGGTAGGTGGTGAAAGGCTTGCTGAACAGGGACTGGAAATAAGGCTTCTGGGCCAGCTCGACGACATTGGCGGCGGGCGGCAACCAGTCGGAGTTGAAGGAATAGAGGGTCGCCACGTCATTGGTCAACCAGACCCTGATGACCCGCGTGCCCAAGCCCAGCAGCTGGTCGGCGCCCTCGTCGAGGTAGTCTTCCGACGTGAAGTTGTAGAGGCCGCCGGCATGGCTCGCGCCCAGCACGTCGCGCAGGCTTTCGGCGGCCAGCGGCGGGCCGGGGGGGGCGGCGGCGAGCGCCGCGGCGCCGGCCAGCACCACCGCCTTGGACCAGCGGCGTGGACGGTTCATATGGTTAGCATACGGCCGGCGGATGGTTTTCATCCAGTTTGATCCAGTTTGCTCTAGGATGTCGCGCATGCCACGACTCCTCGCATCGGCCTTAGGCGTTGCCGTCGCGGCGGCGCTGGCCGCCGGCGCCGCCCTGGCCGCGGCGCCCGCGGCGGCCTCGGCCGAGGCGACCGGCGCGGCCAGGAAGAAGGCAGAGACGCTGTTCAACCGCTACATCGACCTCGAGCACGCCTTCGATCCGGCGCTCGTCGACCTGTACTCCGACGAGGCCCACATCCAGAGCCGGGTCATCGTTCCCGGGCGGCCGCCGACCGTCCGCACGTGGTCAGGCGCGCAGTACAAGGAGCTGCTGCGCCGTGCGCTGGCCAAGGCCAAGGAGAAGCGGCAGGACCTCAACTTCTACTCCGCCGTCAACTACCTGCGAGATGGCAGCCGGGTGCGGATCAAGGCGATGCGCTACGCCGAGCTGCAGAAGGCGGTGAGCCCGGTGGAGCTGCTGGTCGGGCCGGACGCTGCCGGCTCGTGGCGGATCTTCGAGGAGCTCAGCGAGTCTCATCCGCTCGCGGCCGCCCAGCCCGCGGCCAAGCCCATCAAGCCCTGAGCCCAGGACCCGGTTCAGCCGCCTCGCGGACCGCCTGCAGCCGCTCGCGGGCGCGGTCGAGAGCGCGCCGCGCCTGCTCGGCGCCGCGGCCGGCCCGCTCCGCTTCGCGCTCCGCCTCGGCGGCCCGGCGGCCGGCATCCTTGGCGGCCTGCTCGGCGGCGGCGGCGGCGGCGGCCAGCCGCCCTGCCTCGGCTTCCGCACGCCGCACCTCTTCCTCGGCGTTCGCCAGCCGCGCCCGGTGCCGATCTCGCGCCAGCTGCAGGCGGGCTTGCTCGAGCTCCTCGCGCTCACGGCGATGGCTGGCGGCCGCGGCAGGGCCGGCCGGCGCGGCGGCAGTGGCACGCGCCGGCGCCGGCCTGGCGGGCGCCGCCCTGGCAACCGGCTCCCG
>DATKFK010000325.1:0-2546 GCA_035544375.1 Thermoanaerobaculia bacterium | reverse complement strand
TTCCTGGATGCGCCTCCCTCCCCGGCGGCGCCGCCGCGCGCGGTGCTCGAGGCGGTGGTTGCCGGACAATCCGAGCCCTTCCGCGTCGAGCTGGGGGCCAGCCATCCGGCCAGCGCCGCCGGGCAGCAGCCGGGAGCGCCGGAATCGGCGGCCGGCAGCCTGACCTATGCGCGGGTCGGCTCGACCTGGTTCGAGACCCGCTCGGCGCTCGCCGAGACGCTGGCGCGCCCGCCGGTCGATTGGCGCTCGCCGCTGCTCTCCGGCCTGGAGGTTCACCAGGTCGACTCGGTGGTGGTGCACGAGGGCCGGTCGGCGGTGACCCTCTCCCGCAGCGGCACCGACTGGAAGCGGGGCACGCAGACGATCTCCTACCTGCCGGTCTCCGATCTGCTGTTCGCGGTCACCGAGGCCAAGGCAGATCGCCTGCTCACTCCGGCCGAGGCCGGCGCGCTGGGGGCCGGCGCCGGCCAGCCCGCCCTGGCCTTCGATCTGAAGGGGGGGCAGGCAGGCAGCGAGACGCTCACCCTCTACCCGCCGCTGGCCGGTGCCACCCATGGCGTGCCGGCGCGGGCCAGCGGCCGCGAGACGGTGCTGTTGCTGCCCGAGTCGAAGCTCAAGGAGATCCGGGACCGTCTCGACGCGGTGCACGCCGCCAAGCCCCTGCCGCCCGAGAAGCCGGCCAAGAAGTAGAGGCCCCGGGATCCGAGAAGTAGAGGTCCCGGGATCTAGGGCGTAGACCCCGCTGCCAGCCGGCTGTGCTTCCGCCCGTAGGCGAAGTAGATCACCAGTCCGATCACCAGCCAGACCAGGAGCCGCAGCCAGTTGGTCCAGCCCAGGCCGTAGATCATGGAGAGGCACACGACAATACCGAGGATGGCGACCACCGGCAGCGCCGGCGTGGTGAAGCCGCGCGGGATGTCGGGCCGCCGCCGGCGCATGATCCACACCCCGGCGCAGACCAGGATGAACGCGAACAGCGTGCCGATGCTGGTCATCTCGCCGACGATGTCCTCGGGTATGAAGGCGGCGAAGAGAGAGGTGAAGACGAAGAACAGCCAGTTCGACTTGTGAGGTGTCTTGTACCGCGGATGGACCTCCGCGAAGACCCCGGGGACCAACCCGTCGCGGCTCATCGAGAAGAAGACGCGCGACTGCCCCAGGAGCATCACCAGGATGACTGACGAGAATCCGGCGAGAATGGCGATGGTGACGAAGTTGGAGAGCCAGGCGTAGCCCGGCATGTACTTGGTGATGGCGTACGCCACCGAGGCTTCACGGCCGGCGAAACGGAAGTCCTGGACCGTGGCCATGCCGCTGAGGACGTAGGAGAAGAGGACGTAGAGGATCGTGCAGACCGCCAGCGAACCCAGGATCCCGATCGGCATGTCCCGCTTCGGGTTCCTGGCCTCCTGCGCCGCGGTCGACACGGCGTCGAAGCCGATGAAGGCGAAGAAGACGACGCCGGCGGCGCCGAGGATCCCCAGGATGCCGCCGTAGTGGTGCACGATTCCCTGTGGCGTCGTGTAGGTGGTGGGAGATGGAATGAACGGAGTGTGGTTGGCGGGATTGATGAATCCCCAGCCGATGACGATGACCATCAGGACGATGGTCACCTTGGTGACGACGATCAGAGAGTTGACGAACGCGGACTCCTGGGTGCCGCGGACGAGAAGGGCGGAAAGGATCAGCAGGATGCCCACCGCCGGAAGATTGGCGAGCCCGTGCTCGGGGGACATCGCCGAGCGCTCGAGCGGTGAATGGCACCACTGGTAGGGAATGTGCAGGCCGACGAGGCCGAGCACGCGATTGAAGTACTCGCTCCAGGCGATGGCCACGGTGGCGGCGCCGACGGCATATTCGAGGACGAGGTCCCAGCCGATGATCCAGGCCACCAGCTCGCCCATGGTGGCGTAGGAATAGGTGTAGGCGCTGCCGGCGATGGGGATCATCGACGCGAATTCGGCGTAGCAGAGCCCGGCGAAGGCGCATCCGACCCCGGCCACGATGAAGGCGATCACCACCGACGGGCCGGCGCGGTCGGCGATGGCGGCCGCGGTCCGCACGAAGAGGCCGGCGCCGATGATGCCGCCGATACCCAGCGCGACGAGAGCCCAGGGCCCCAGCGTTCGCTTCAGCGCTCCCTCGCCGGCCTGCGCTCCTTCGGCCAGCAATTGCTCGATCGGCTTGGTTCGCGTCAATGACATCCGCTACCTCCCTGCGAGGCCCTGAGCGATGGGCCTCGGCCAGAGTTCGTGGTCAGGAGCCTTACCTGCTGGCCGGCCAAAAGTGCCGCGATACTATCCGCTCTCGATTCGCCGGGCCATCCTACAGCAGGAAGCCCTCGTGTCACGAGGCGGGATCTGGCCGGGCGGAAGGGCGCCAGGCGGGAGGCCAGTGCCGGGCGGGTCCCGGACTTAGTACTGCCTTCCGGAAATACGGTGTCACACCGAGGCCGCCGAGCCGCTGTCCCAGCAAGGCGCGCGACTGAGGCATAGCCAGAGCCTATGCCGCAGGGAGCGCAACGAAGCTGGGGCGGATGGATCGGC
>DATKFK010000324.1:0-2020 GCA_035544375.1 Thermoanaerobaculia bacterium | reverse complement strand
GTGCGGGGTGGAGGTGTGCTTCGCCAACCCGGGCACGTCGGAGATGCATTTCGTGGCCGCGCTGGACTCGGTGCCGGAAATGCGGGGGGTGCTGTGCCAGTTCGAGGGTGTGGCGACCGGCGCCGCGGACGGCTACGCGCGGATGACAGGCCAGCCGGCGGCGGTACTGCTGCACCTCGGTCCCGGCCTGGGCAACGGGCTGGCGAACCTGCACAACGCGCGCCGCGCGGCGACCCCGCTGCTCGCCGTGGTCGGCGACCACGCCACCTATCACAAGCGGCTTGACGCGCCGCTCGAGTCCGACATCGACTCGCTCGCCAGGCCGGTTTCCGTGTGGGTCCGCCGATCGCTGCGCGCTGACGACGTGGCCGCCGACGCCGTTGACGCCGTGGCGGCGGCCTGCGCTCCGCCCGGCGGGGTGGCGACGCTGATCCTGCCGGCGGACGTGTCGTGGACCGACGGCGCGCGGCCCGCGGCCCCGCGCCAGGCGCGGCGGCCGGCCCCGGTCCCCGATGAGGTCACCGGGTCCGCCGCGAAGGCGCTGCGCAGCGGTGAGCCGTGCGTCATCCTGCTCGGCGGGACCGGCCTGCGACAGCCGGCCCTCGACGCGGCGAGCCGCGTCGCCGTCGCGACCGGCGCGCGGCTGTTCGGCGAGACGTTCCCGGCCCGGCACGAACGCGGCGCCGGCATCCCCGCCGTAGCGCGGCTCGCCTACCTGGCCGAATTCGCAGGCGCGCAGCTCGAGGGGGCCCGCCATCTCATCCTCGCCGGGGCGCGTTCCCCGGTCTCGTTCTTCGCCTACCCCGGGTTGCCGGGGTCCCTGGTACCCGATGGCTGCGAGGTGCACGTCCTCGCCGAGCCGGGCGACGACATCGCCGGGGCGCTGGTGTCGCTGGCCGGCGCGGTCGCCGCCGGCGCCGCGCCCGCCGCCCAGCCGGCCCACCGGCCCGCGCTGCCTGGCGGCGGCCTCACCGCAGAGACGGCGGCGGCGGTCATCGGCGCCCTGCTGCCTGAGGGGGCGATCGTCTCCGACGAGTCGGTCACCTCCAGCGCGTTCCTGCCGGCGGCGACCGCGGGTGCGCCGCCGCACGACTGGCTCACGCTGACCGGCGGCGCGATCGGCCAGGGCCTGCCGCTGGCCGCCGGCGCGGCGATCGCCTGCCCAGGCCGGCCGGTCATCGCGCTGGAAGCCGACGGGAGCGCCATGTACACGATCCCGGCGCTGTGGACGTACGCGCGGGAAGGCCTCGACGTCACCACGGTCATCTTCAGCAACCGCAAGTACGCGATCCTGGCCATGGAACTGCAGCGGGTCGGGGCGGCCGCCGCCGGGGACGCCTCCCGCAACCTGCTCGACCTGTCCCGGCCGGCGCTCGACTTCACGGCCCTGGCCGCCGGAATGGGCGTCCCGGCCGCCAGGGCCACGACCGCGACGGAATTCGCCGCCCAATTGAGCAAGGCCCTCGCCGAACCCGGCCCCCACCTCATCGAAGCCGTCATCCCCTAACCACCCGCCCCGCGCCCCGCCCTCGCCCCGACGGTCGCCACCCAACCCCGCTGGCCTCCAACGTCGCGCCTGATAACAGCAAGAAGCGGTCTCCGCCGCCGACGTCTAGTGCACCCTCGGCCGATAACAGCAAGAAGCGGCGCCCGCCACCGCGGTGGCGTTCCGCCGCCCCAAACCCACCCCGGCCATCACTCGGCCACGCCTCGCCGCCGTCTCGCATCGTGAGACGATCTCGACTTAGGGACAGATAACTACGCCAAATCACTGATAACAGCAAGAAAAGCGTAGCGTTCTGTCCCTAAGTCGCCAGCACATGCTGATAACAGCAAGAAGCGGCGGAGCCGCCTGCGGGCGGCTGGGCCTGGGAGGCGTGGGTCAGGCTAGGCTCGCGGCCCAGCGGGCGTGCAGGTCGGCGTATTCGCCGTCGCCGCCCATCAGGTCGGCGGGGGAGCCGTCCTCGATGATCCGGCCGGCCTGCAGCACCAGGACCCGGTCCGCGATCGCGACGGTGGA
>DATKFK010000323.1:0-2515 GCA_035544375.1 Thermoanaerobaculia bacterium | reverse complement strand
CGGTGACTGCCCGACTGCTGCGAGGATCTTGGCGGGGTAGACCTCTCGAGGCGGCCAGATACTGTGGCGCGGCGGGTCTGGTTGTATCGTTTGCAATCGTGGCCGTTTGTCCGTTGACTTAAAATGGCGCCTGCTCAAGGTGTCGCATGGTCCGAGGGCGGATGGCGCGGGAGGGCTCGGAGCGCCATATTCGATGCCTGCAATCCGCCAGCTATGCCAGGTAACGTCGGAAAGGCTGCGGACTGCAGCGGCACGCCGGCACGCCGGCACGCAAAGGATCACCCGTGTTCAAGGTTTTCGCCTACCTGAGCAAGCGCCAGGACATCACCAGCGACGCGTTCATCGACTACTACGAGAACCACCACGTCCCGCTCGTGCTGAGCCTTGCCCCCATGCCGAGGGTCTACAAGCGCAACTACGTAGTCCGCGGCGCCGCAGCCAGCCTGGAGCCGACCACCATCGACTTCGACGTCATCACCGAGATCGTCTGGGACGACCGCGCCGGCTCCGAAGACTGGATCACCCGCCTGGGCGTCCCGGAAATCGCCGAAGACGAAGCCCGGTTCCTGGACCGCTCGAAGACAAGGGCCCACGTCATCGACGAGCGGGTGTCAGCGACAGGCTGAGCGGCCCGAGCTCACCGATGCGACGCACGATTAGCGATCAGCGGGCGGGCCATCGCGCAGTTCGAGCACGCGACTGGCTGCAGCCCACTGTGCTCGCCGCGGTGGACGCGCGCAGTGGTGCTGCCTGCTCCGCAAGCGCGTCCTGCTCGCCGGCTGACCGTCACCGAAAGCGGGCCAGAGCCAGATCCCAGTATTCACACGGCGGCGACACTGTGGCTGCGGAGCTGGCAGCCGCCGCCTCCCGCACGGGCATCTTCAGTTCGAGCCGCGCCGGACACGTCGTTCTGGCTGCCCCCGGGGCGCCGTCCTGGCCGCCCGGCGGGCGCGGTGGCATTGTGATGAGGCAGCGGCTGGCGTACTTTTCCAGAAACGCCGGGGTGGTGCGTGATGGAGGGCCGATAGCGATGGTCGCGGACCACATCGGGGCGAACTCAGCGTCTCGGGCCGTTTACGCTACGCGTCCCGAAAGTCCGGCCCGTTAGGTCGTCGGGGGGATGGCGGGCGGGCTGCTTGAGCGCGACGTCGAGCGGGCCGTGTTGGCGTCGGCGGTCGGGCGGGTGTCGGCCGGCGGCTGCGGGGGGCTGGTGGTGGTGCTCGGCGAGGCTGGGATCGGTAAGACCGCGCTGCTGGCTGTCGCGGGTGAGCTTGCGCGGGCGGCCGGGATCCGGACCTTCCGGGCTGCAGGGGCGCCGCTTGAGCGTGACTTCGGTTACGGGGTGGTGCGCCAGCTGCTTGAGGAGGAGCTGCGCTCGTGCTCGCCGGATGAGCGTGCGCGGCTGCTGAGCGGCGCGAGCGGGCCGGCGGCTGCGGTGTTCGGCCTGCATGACCGTGAGTTGCCGCTGGTGGTGGAGGGAGACCGCTCGATCGCGGTGCGGCACGCGCTGGTGCTGCTGGCGGGGGAGCTGGCGCGCGAGGACCCGGTTGTGTTGGTAGTCGACGACCTGCACTGGGCGGACGGAGCGTCGTTGCGCTGGCTTGCGCATCTGGCGCGGCGGCTGGACGATCTGCCGGCGTTGATCGTGAGCGCGGCACGGACGGGCGAGCCGGGCGAGGAGGATGCGGTGCTCGCCGAACTTGCTGCCGCGCCGGGCACGACGGTGCTGCGGCCCGGCGCGCTGAGCGCGGGCGCGGTCGCTGCACTGGCGAGCACCGCGCTCCCTCAGGTAACGGATCAGTTTGCCTCCGCCTGCCACGAGCTGACCGCCGGCAACCCGCTGCTGGCCTGCGAGCTGTTGCGGGCGGCGCGGGAGGAATGCCTGGCGGGCGCGGCCGGGGAGACGTCCCGGTTGCAGGCGCTTGGTGCCGGGCGGGTTGCCGACTGGGCGATGCGGCGCCTAGGCCGTCAGTCGGCTGGCGGGCGTCAGCTGGCGGGCGCTGTCGCGGTGCTTGGGTCTGCACGTGTGGCGGACGCGGCGGCGCTGGCCGGGCTGGCGCCGCGGGACGCGGAGGCGGCTGCGGATGAGCTGATCGAGGCGGGGATCTTGCGCCGAGAGCTGCCGCTTGGCTTCGCGCATCCTGTGCTGCGGGCCGCAGTCGAGGCCGACATGCCGCCGGCGCGGCGGGCCGGCGCGCACCGGCGTGCCGCCGAGTTGCTGGCGGCCGACCCGGCCCGCGCCGACGAAGTGGCCGTCCACCTGTTGCGGACCGAGCCAGACGGGAGCCCGTGGGTGGCGGAGGCGCTATGCGCTGCGGCGGATCGGGCGCTGGCGCGCGGCGCCCCAAGCGCGGCGGTGGCGCTGCTTGGGCGGGCGCTGCAGGAGCCGACGGCGGAGCGGCGAGGCGCCGTGCTGGCGGCGCTGGGGCGGGCGGAGCGGCACGCCGGGCGCACCGAGGACGCGGCGCGTCACCTGCGCGAGGCGATCGGGCTGACGCCCGCGGCCGAGCGGGAT
>DATKFK010000322.1:0-9394 GCA_035544375.1 Thermoanaerobaculia bacterium | reverse complement strand
CGCTGTCCTGACGAGCGGCGCCCGGCGTAACACCGGAGGTCCCGGCGGCGCCCCTTGGTAGTGGAGTTGCGGCAAACTGGTTCTCATTCACGGAGGGTCGAGAGCATGTCCAACGGCACGCCGCACAATGGCGGCGGCATCTGGCCGCCGCCGAGGATACGTTATTTCATTCGGGCGATCGCATTCGGTTTGAGTGTGGGCGCAGCGGGCGCGGCCTTTTCGGGCCGCCTGGCCATTGCCGGCACCTTGGCGGCAATGGCAGCGGCGCTGCAGCTGACCGACATCATCGGCGGCCAGTAGCCGGCCCCGACCTGGTGTCCGGCTCGGCCGGGCACTGGTCTGCCGGGTCCTCGATGGCGGCCGTCCACTGCGCGACCTGCTCGGGGCTCATGGCGCCCGACGGTCGCAGCCGTGCGTCGAGATAGCCGTGCGTCTCGAGGTCGAAGAGGTACTGGGCGCGCGACAGGATGGTGCCCCGGCAAAGGGCCTCGGCGCCGGCCGGCCCCCCGGCGCCGGCCGCCATCGCCCCGGCGCCACCGTTGCCGGGGCTCATCTCGCGGGTTTCCTGAAGCAGCCGGCCGACCAGGGTCTCGATCACCTCGGGCGGCACGCGCGCGGCGCTCGAAGGCTGCGCGGGATGCGCCCGGTTCACCGGGTAGATGTAATCGAAGAGCACCAGGTGGCTGAGCAGGACGCGCCAGTGCTCACCGAAGCGGTCGAGCAGGCGCGGCCAGTCGAGCTCGCGGGCGCAGCAGTGCAGCAGGTGTGCGACGTCCGCGCCGTCGTAACGCTCGCGCTCCATGATGAAGGCCTTCGACCAGAGCATCTCCTCGGCGGGACAGAGCCGCACCGGCACCCCGAGCACCACGCCGCGCCGGGCATGCTGGAACCAGCGCTCGTCGACGGGAGTCAGGCCGTTGCCGGAGCCGAAGATCAGGTCCACGAAGGCGCCGTCCTCGCCATGGACCTTGCCCAGCCAGTGCGGGAAGTTCCGCTCGACCTCGTAGCCGGCGGCGGCCGGCGCGGCCAGGGCGGCGTCGAAGTCACCCGGCAGGATGAAGAGGTCGAAGTCCTTGGTGTGGCGGACGATGCCGGTGTAACGGGCGAAGGCATAGGCGCCCCCGACCAGGAACGGAATGCCGGCCTGCTCGAGCACGGACATGCAGTGGCGGTAGAAGGCCGCGGCTGCTGGCGAGAGCGGGGTCCTCTGGGGGTGCGAAGGGTTCGCGCGCGTCGTCATTCGAGGCAGGCTTCCTCCTGGGGACCCCAGGGAGCAAGACCTGTACCAGAACGCATGGCACGCCGCTTGCCTTTCGACGTGAGACGTGCGAGCCGATGGAGTCGTGCGCATCGCGGCCATGGCCGATCTGCACTTCGGCCGCACGGCGGAGCCGCTGCTGCGCCAGACGCTGACCCAGGCGGGACGCGACGGCGACGTGGTGCTGCTGTGCGGCGACCTGACCGACCACGGCCTGCCGGAGGAGGCGAATGGGTTGGCGCGCGAGCTCAAGCAGACCGTCGGCGTGCCGATCATCGGCGTGCTCGGCAACCATGACTTCGAGTCCGGCAAGCCCGCCGAGGTGCGCCAGGTCCTGGTCGAAAGCGGGGTCCAGATGCTCGACGGCGAGGCCTGCGAGGTCGAAGGGGTGGGCTTCGCGGGGGTCAAGGGTTTCGCCGGCGGCTTCGGCAAGCGGGCCCTCGGTCCGTGGGGCGAGGAGATCATCAAGCAATTCGTGCACGAGGCGGTCGGTGAGGCCTTGAAGCTCGAATCGGCGCTGGCGCGGTTGCGGCACAAGCCGCGCATCGCGGTGCTGCACTACTCGCCGGTCCAGGAGACGGTCGAAGGCGAGCCGCTCGAGATCTTCCCGTTCCTGGGCTCCAGCCGCCTCGCGGAACCCCTGGCGCGCTACCCGGTGGATGCGGTCTTCCACGGCCACGCCCATCGCGGCCAGCCGGAGGGCAAGACCGCCGCGGGCGTGCCGGTCTACAACGTCAGCTTCTCGCTGCTCCGGCGCAGCTTTCCACAACAGCCGCCGTTCCGCCTGTTCGAGGTGGCGTTGCCCTCCGGGGGCGGGCACTAGCGGGCACTAGCTGGGTCCCTCGCTTTTTTCGCTTTTACAAGCAGCCCTCCGGTGGGGCGTCGGCGCTGTAGTAGACTTGCTGGCCCGTGGGTGGGGCGCGGTGGCGAGGACGATGAAGAGCAGCGAAGGCTTCGTTTTCGTGCGGCGCGGGCTGCACCTCTATTACCGGATCCTCGGCGAAGGCCCGGAGACGGTGGTGGTCCCGAACGCCAACTGGCTGGCCGATGCCCTGCAGCCGCTCGCCGAGGGGCGCCGGTTGATCCTCTTCGACCCGCGCAGCCGGGGCCGGTCGAGCACCGTCAGCGATCGGCGCCACCTGGGCGTCGAGCAGGACGTCCGCGATCTCGAGGCGGTGCGGCGCTATTTCGGCCTCGACCGCATGGCGCTGCTGGGCACCTCCTACCACGCCGCCGTCACCGCTCTGTACGCGATGGAAAACCCCGAGCGGGTGGAGCGCATGCTGCTGGTGTGCCCGATCACGCCGCGGCAGCCCGGCGAATGGGCCCAGGAAACCCCCGCTCCGGAGGTGCTGATCTATCCGCCTGGCGTGCCGCGGCTCGAGGAGATGCGGCGCGAAGGCATCGACCGCGAGGACCCGGTGGCCTTCTGCCGCGCCTGGTTCACCTACTTCCTGCTGCCGGCTTTCATGGGCGAGCCGGAGGCGGCGGCGCGCTTCCCGCTCGACGACGTCTGCGGCTTCCCGAACGAGTGGCCTGCCCACACGATGAGCCTCTACTTCGACCACATCGTCCCGAAGATGAAAGCCTGGGATTTTCGTCCCCGCCTCGGAGGGCTGCAGTTCCCGATCCTGGTGATGCAGGGCACCGACGACCTGGTGCCGCTCGAGGCATCGCGCGACTGGGCGGTGCACAGCGGCAACGCCCGCTTTCTGCGCGTCGAAGGGTCAGGCCATCACCCCTACCTCGAGCGCCCGGACGACTTCTTTCCGGCCGCTGCCACCTTCCTCGCCGGCGCCTGGCCGGCCGCCGCCGAGATCGTCCGCCCCCCGAAGGCCGCGGCCTACGCGGCCGTATCCAACTGATAAGCGGCCTACGCGGCCGTATCCGCTGATAAGCGGCCTACGCGGCTCACGCGCCCCCGGGGTCCGCGGGGTCCGCGCGGCGGATCGGCCGCCGCCGGTGCAGGATCTCCCGGACTCGCCGCCACGTCTCCTGAAGACCGCCGGCGGTGGCGCCGCCGCCCGGGATGACCTCGAAGCGCGTCGCATCGCGCCCCACCGCTTCGGCGGCCAGCGCATCCTGGGCTGCCTCCAGCCGGGCCGCGAGCACCTCGGTCCAGTCGTGGGCGCGCATGCCGGCGTCCTCGACGGCCATCTCCTCGCCGAAGCGCGCCAGCGCCTGGGGCAGCGGTTCGTTCCAGAACGGATACTCGAGCGCCAGCGGCAGCAGCACGGCGTGGCGGACGCGGGCCGCCAGGTGTCCGAGCCCGGCCTGCAGCTTCACCGGACGTTCGCGCGGGTCTGCCAGGGCGCCGCCGGCGGTAACCCATAGAGTGGCCTCCGGCTGCTCGGCGATCCGGGTGGCCAGCTCGAGGAAACGGCGGGCGCCGCGGGCGCTCTCGACGTCGACGGCGAAGAAGCCGAGGCGCGCGAAGAGGCCGTGGCGGCGGAGGGTTTCCTGATCGAGCGGCGCGTAGTGGCGCCGGCCCGGAAAGATCTGGCTGGCGAGCTGCAGGCAGACCAGCGGGTCCCACCACGAGCAGTGGTGGAGGTAGACGATCAACGGCCGCTCGCGGGCGGCGGTGAGATCCGGACGCTGCGAACGGGACAGGCGAACGGCGTGGAAATGCCGGGCCAGTCCGCCCCCGCCGCCAAAACGCCGGAAAGCCGGCAGCGCCAAAGGGGAGGGTGCGGGTGCCGCCGCATGATGCTGCGCTTGCTGCATCCTGCGCCAAGGGTAGCATGGCCGATCGGCGGCGGCTCCACCCGCCGGCGACGGCCTCGCGCGCCGCCGGAACCCCATCAGGAAGCGGCAATCGCGGGTGGTGCCCAATCGAGGATTAGTTGTCGGATCGGGCCTGGACACCGGCACGCACCTTTCCAGAGCCGGGAACAAGACGCCGTGACCGGAAATGTTCTCCAAGCGTAAACATTTGATCCTCAAAGGGTTACGCTTGCAACGCGGTACCGACCGCGAGTATGTTGCGCGAGTGGAAATGTTCGATTGCGTGGGCGAGACCCTGCGCCGGCTGCGCAAGGAGCGGCACCTGACGCTCGAGGATCTGGGTGCGCAGGCGGGGCTGGGGCGCGGGCAGCTGTCGCGCATCGAGAACGGCCGCCAGCACGCAACTCTCAACACCCTGGCCAAGATCTTGAGCTCGCAGGGAGTCAGCCGCCGCGAGTTCTTCCGTCGCTATGACCTGGTCGAAGCCGAGAAGATCCAGGTCGAGCGGACCACTGCCACGGACCCTGGCGCCTATCCCATCGGCACCAGCGCCGCCGCCCTGCCGGGGGAGATCAAGGAAGCGCTGGGCAGGGTGGAGTCCTTCATGCAGAGCACCTTCCAGCACTCCCAGCCGGTGGCCCAGGGCGCCGTCGAGGTCGGCGAGTTCGTGGTGCTCTTCCGCGTCATGCCGCGCGGGGCGGGCGGGGGCGCGCTTGCCGCGGGTGCGGCGCCGCAGGCGCCGCCGCCATCCTCCGGGACCCCCAGGCGCGGCCGCCGCAAGAAGCGCTGAACGGGCCGCGCCAGGCGGCCTGACAGGCCGGCTGCACGGGGAACAGCCGGCCGTACCTGAAGCGAAAAGTAGGAGCGCTGGCCGGCACGCAAACGGCGTCACCGCAACCGGCGCAGGCTGCTCGTCGGGAAAAAACGTATCCAGGACGGATATAGACAACTTTTTGTCTTTACTCTCCAACAGCTGCGTATTTCGTAGTCCAAATGGAGAACTGGATGATCTGATCTGGCTAATGCTTGGCGTCTAAATGTATCATTATCAGTGACTTACGCTTGCACGCGGTATGTTCCTGCCGCTACATTTCTCCTATGGGCATGTTTGCCAACCTGGGCAGGACCCTGAGCCTGCTGCGCGAGCTCAGGGGCAAGAGCCAGAGCCGCGTGGCCCGGGAGGCGCGGATCGGCAAGAGCCAGCTGTCGAAGTACGAGAACGGCAAGGAGCTGCCCAAGCTCGACTCGCTCGAAAAGATCCTGCGGGTGCTGAAGGTCGACATGTTCGAGTTCTTCTACACCCTGTACCTGGTGGACGGCCGGGCCGCGGCGCTGGCCCGGGCGGCCGTCGAGGCCGTGGCCCTGGGGGGAGCTGCTGCCGGCGACCCGTCCGCCGCCGCCGAGCGGCTGTCCTCGATGCCTGCCGCCGGCATGGAGGCGGAGCCGCGGGATGCCGTCGTGGATCGCGCGGCCGCCGGCGGCGCCGCGGCCGCGGCCGGCTTCCCCGGCGGCGGTTCCCCGGCGGAAGCGGCGCCCGGTCCGCTCTATTTGCCGCCGCTCCCCCACGATCATCCGCTGCTCGCCGAGGCGACGGACCAGGCGTTCGCCCGCGTCTTCTCCGACCTCCTGGTGCTCTATCGCAGGGTCTTCGAGCAGGTGGTCCTGTCGGGCCCCAGCCGGACCGAGAACCTCAAGGTCTGAACGCGCCGCGAGCCCGCGCGGTCGAGCCCTGAGCACCACAGCGCCCGGCCGGCCGGCCTAGCCCGCCAGCCGGACCTCCAGATCCTCCCAGCGCGCGGCGGCGAGCTCGCCGCCGAGGTCGGCGTCACCGCGGTAGGGACGCAGCGGGATGCGGCGGCAGGGCACCCGGAAGGTCGTGGCGCCGGCGAGCGGCAGCGGCGCGAGCCACACCGTGCCGGCCGCGAGCCGGCCGGTCATGCCGGGCAAGTCGGCGCCCCGCGAACCAGGGTCACCAGGACCTCGTCGCAGGGCGCCGACACTTCCCGCGGTCAGGCCCAGCTCTCCGGTCCGGCCGGCGCACGCCGCGAGCGAGATCTTGTCGGCCATGCTCAGCAGGCGGTAGTCCACCGCCAGGGCGCGGCCGGAGACCCGCTGCTCCCGGCGCAGGCGGCGCTCGCGCCGGGCGAGCCGTTCCAGGAACTCCCGCCAACCGGGCTCCCGCCGCCGGTCGCGGTGGAGATCGCGCGCGTGCCGGACGATCAGCAGGGCGGCATAGGGACGGCGTTCGAGGAAGCGCGTGGTGCCGCGCTCCCAGATCTCGATGCGCAAATCGCGCGGCATGGCGATGAAGTCCACCGGGCGACCGTCGGCGGCGCAACGCGGCGCCGCGTCCGCCTCCCGCCAGCCGTTGTCGTGCTCGCGCCCGGCAAAGACCACCTCGCCGCGCCGCGGATTGGCGGCCAGCCCATCGGCGCGCCACAACGACAGGATCTCGCCCGCCAGGTGCGCGTGGTCCGGCTGGGTCACCACGCGGTAGGCGCCGTCCTCGACCGCGACGATCACTCGGAACGGACCATGGCCACCACGGAAGTCTATGCGAGGTAAGATCGGCCGCCGTGAAGAAAATCCTGCCAGAGGAAGCCCTCGCGTACCACTCGCATGGACGCAAGGGCAAGATCCAGGTCGTCCCCACCAAGCCCACCAATACCCAGCGCGACCTGTCGCTCGCCTACAGCCCCGGCGTCGCCTACCCCTGCAAGGAGATCGAGCGCGATCCGCTGCTGGCTTACGAATACACGGCAAGGGGCAACCTGGTGGCGGTGATCAGCAACGGCACCGCGGTCCTGGGCCTCGGCAACATCGGCGCGCTGGCCGGCAAGCCGGTGATGGAAGGCAAGGGCGTGCTGTTCAAGCGCTTTGCCGACATCGACGTCTTCGACCTCGAGCTGGCGACGGAAGACCCGGAAGAATTGATCCGCGCCGTCAAGCTGCTCGAGCCGAGCTTCGGCGGCATCAACCTCGAGGACATCCGCGCGCCGGACTGCTTCGAGATCGAACGCCGCCTGAAGGCGGAGATGCGGATCCCCGTCTTCCATGACGACCAGCACGGCACCGCGATCATTTCCGGCGCGGCGCTGCTCAACGCCCTGGAGCTGGCCGGCAAGGCCATCTCGGAGGTGCGCATCGTCTTCTCCGGCGCCGGCGCCGCGGCGCTGTCCTGCGCCAGGCTGTACCTCGCCCTGGGGGCGCGGCGGCAGAACATGATCCTTGCCGACATCGCCGGCGTGATCTATCGCGGCCGCCGCGAGCTGATGGATCCCTACAAGGAGGAGTTCGCCGCCGACACGGCGGCGCGCACCCTGGCCGAGACGATGGCCGGCGCCGACGTGTTCATCGGGCTGTCGGCGGCGGGCGTGGTGACGCCCGAGATGATCCGCTCGATGGCCCGCGACCCGATCGTCTTCGCCATGGCCAACCCGGACCCGGAGATCGGCTACGACGAGGCGCGCGCGGCGCGCCCCGACGCCATCGTCGCCACCGGCCGCAGCGACTATCCGAACCAGGTCAACAACGTGCTCGGCTTCCCGTTCATCTTCCGAGGCGCCCTGGACGTGCGCGCCACCGACATCGACGACGGCATGAAGCTGGCGGCGGTGCGGGCGCTCGCGGCGCTGGCGCGCGAGGACGTCCCCGACTCGGTGCTGCGGGCCTACGGCCTCGACTCGCTGCGCTTCGGCCGCGACTACCTGATCCCCAAGCCGTTCGATCACCGGGTGCTGCTGCGGGTGCCGCCGGCGGTGGCGCAGGCGGCGATGGCGAGCGGCGTCGCACGGGTGCCGATCGCCGATCTCGATGCCTACCAGCGGCGCCTCGAAACCTTGATCTCGCGCCGCTTCGAGCTGATGCGTGGCATCCTCGACCGCGCCAAGCGCGATCCCAAGCGGGTGGTCTTCCCCGAGGGCGAGCACGACCAGGTCCTGCGCGCCGCCAAGATCCTGGTGGAGGAAGGGATCGCGCATCCCATCCTGCTGGCGCGCCGCGAGGTGATCGCCGGCAGGCTCCGCGACCTCGAGCTCGCGGAAGGGCGGGTCACCATCCTGCACAACGAGAGCTCGGAGCTGTTCGAGCCCTATGCCCGGCGCCTGCACGAGATGCGGTGCCGGGACGGCCTGACCCTGACGGACGCGCGCAAGCAGATGCGCCTGCGCAACTATTTCGGTTGCATGATGGTCGAGCTGGGAGACGCCGACGGCATGATCTCGGGGCTCACCCGCAGCTATCCCGAGACGATCCGGCCGGCGCTGCAGATCATCGGCACCCGGCCCGGCGTCTCGCGCGTGTCGGGGGCCTACATCCTCATCCTCCAGGACACGGCGCCGCCGGTCGCGGCCGGCGCCGCCGCTCGCTCGCCGGAGCACCTGTTCTTCCTCGCCGACACGACCGTCAACATCGACCCCTCCCCCGAGGAGCTGGCCGAGATCACCGCCCTGACCGTCGAGTTCGTCCGCCGCTTCGGCATCGCGCCGCGGGTCGCGATGCTGTCGTTCTCCAACTTCGGCTCCAACCATCATCCGGCGGCACGCAAGGTGCGCCGCGCGGTCGAGCTGGTGACTGCCCGCCATCCGGACCTGGAGGTGGACGGCGAGATGCAGGCCGACACCGCGGTGGTGGAGTCGCTGCTGTGCGAGACCTACCCCTTCAGCCGGCTGCGGGGCCCCGCCAACGTCCTCATCTTTCCCGAGCTGCAGTCGGCCAACATCGCCTACAAGCTCATCTGGCGGCTGGCCGGGGCCGAGGCCATCGGCCCCATCCTCCTCGGCATGGCCAAGCCCGTCCATGTCCTGCAACCCGGCGTCGAGGTGGCGGACATCGTGAACCTGACGGCGCTCTGCGTGGCCGACGCCCAGGAGCTGGCGGCGCGGCGCTGAGCTGCAAGCGCCCTGGCCGGATCAAGGGCGTCCGGGATCGCGGGCCAGCTCGGCGCCGGCGGCGGCCAGGCCCTGCCGGTAGAGGCCGGCCAGGTCGGCGCGGCCGGCGGCCTCGGCGAGCTGGATCGCCTGGCGGTAGCCGTCGCGGCTGGACGCGAGATAGCGTGCCGCCGGAGCCGTGGCGCCTTGGCGGCGGGCGGCGAGGCCGAGCTGGAACCTGCAAAGGGCAAGGCTGCCGCGAGGCGCCGGCTGGGCTGGCGCCAGGGCCGCGGCCTGGACGAGGACGGTCTCGGCGCGGTCGAGCCGGCCGGCGGCGATCAGCTCCACGCCGAGGTTGTTGAGCGCCCCGGCGGCCCCGGCGTCCAGGGCGGCCAGCACGGTATGCGCCTCCCTGGTGAGCACCGGGTCGGCGGCGCCGGCCGGGGGCGCGCCGGCGGCGGTCGTGGCGGCAGCGGCGGTGGCGCCGGCGGTCGTGGCGGCGGCGGTGCTGGTCGCGCCGGTGGTGCTTGCGGTGCCGGTG
>DATKFK010000321.1:0-3815 GCA_035544375.1 Thermoanaerobaculia bacterium | reverse complement strand
GACCGGTCCGATCACCACCCCGGCGCTGGTGCAGGCGGTGACCCAGCCGAGCGCCTTGGCGCGCTCGTCAGGGTGGATCGAGTCGCCGACGTAGGCCTGCACCACGCCGACCGTGCCGCTGGCCGCGCCCTGGACCAGGCGCGACAGGAACAACAGCAGGACAGTATGAGCGAGCCCGAACAGCGAAAAGGCGACCGCCGACAGAACCAGGCCGGCAAGGATCATCGGGCGGCGGCCGTAGCGGTCCGAGAGCCTCCCCCATACCGGCGAGAAGATCATCTGCGCGATGAAGAACGCCGAGACCAGCGGGCCGACGATCGACGGCTTGGCCCCCATCTCGAGCACGTAGAAGGGCAGCAGCGGCAGCACGATCATGGCGCCGATCATGTCCACGAAGACCGTGGCCATGAGCACCCACAGCCGGCGGATCGAAGCGGCGCTGCTGGAGCTTGGTGGAAAGGTGGAGGGCGCTTGCGCCTGCATCATCGGTACCTCAGCTGCGAAAACGGCGCTCGGCAGGGCTCCAGAGCAAGAAAGCCGCGGCGCTCCCCGCCATCAGCAACACCCCGTAGACGGCACCCATTCCGAGATCCTGGAGCTGCAGGTTGGCCAGGATCTCGATCGAGATGGGCCGGGTGTCATACGTGTAGAGAACGATGGAAGTTACGAAGTCCCCGAGCGCGGTGATGAAGGCCAGTCCCGCGCCGGCGGCGAGCGCGGGGCGCAGCTGCGGCAGGATGACCCGGCGCAGCGTCCTGGCGCGGCCGGCGCCGAGCACCGCCGCCGCTTCGGCGAGCGCCGGGTCCATGCCGCGCAGGCCGGCGATGGCGGCGCGTCCAGTCAGCGGCAGGCTGCGCACCAGGTAGGCGAGCGGCAGCAGCACCGGCGTGCCGATCAGCACGAACCTGCCCAGCCAGGGCGCATCGACGCTGAAGGTGGTGGCGAGGGCGATGGCGAAGACGGTGCCCGGGATGGCCCAGGGCAACCCGACCAGCGCCTCGAGCACGCCGCCCAGGCGCGGCATGCGCCGCCGGCGGCCGCCGCCAGGGGCGGGCCCGGCGGGGCCGGTGGCGGCCAGGGCCGCGGCCAGCCCGACGCCCAAGGCCGCGGCGGTCGCCGCCGCCGCCATCCACAGCGAGTTGACGATCGGCAGCAGGTGCACGCGGTCGACGAGCTGCGCGTAGTTGCGGAGATCGAGCACCGGCGGGAAGGGCTCGGCGTTCCACGTCCAGACCGGCACCAGCGAGATCAGGATCATCACCAGGTGGGGCAGCAGCAGCACCAGCGCCAGCGCGTAACCGGCGACGGCGGCGGCGCCGCGGGTCAGCGGCGAGCCCACCCGCCGGCGCGCCGGCGCCACGCCGCGCAGGCCGCTGGCCGGCGCGACGGCCGCGCCCGCGCGCTGCGAGGCCCACAGCCCGGCAAGCGCCACCGCCGCCAGCATCACCGTCTCCACCCGCGACATGGGGCGATCGCCGTTGAGCTTGGAAGCGAGGATCTGGGTGGGCATGACGCGGAAGCCGCCGCCGAACAGGTAGGGCGCCGAGAAGGAGGCGAGAGCGGTCATGAAGGTGAGGAGCGCCGCCGTGACCAGCGCCGGACGCAGCAGCGGCAACGTGAGGCGCCACAGGCGGCGGCCGGCGCCGGCGCCCAGCGAAGCCGCCGCCTCGAGGAGCGCCGCGTCCTGGCGCGCCAGGCCGGCGCGGGCGAAGAGATAGAAGTAGACGTAGAACGAATAGGTGTGGACCAGCAGGATGGCTCCCGGGCCGGCCAGCTGCCAGGGGGCATGGTCGAGCCGCAGCAGCGCCTGGACGGCGCGCGAAACGAAGCCGCTCTCGCCGTAGAGGAAGAGGAAAGCGATCACCCCGACCAGGGGCGGCAGGGCCACGGGCAGGGCCGCCACCGCCCCGAGCACGCGCCGCCCGGGGAAGTCCGCGCGCTCGAAGATGAAGGCGAGGGGGACCCCCACCGCCGCCGCCAGCACCACGGAAGCGAGCGAGATCCACAGGCTGCGCCAGAGCGCCAGCCACTCGTCGGGCCGCGCGAAGAATTGCAGGAAGAAGCGGCCGGTCCAGCCGGCAGGGCCGTGGAACGACTCGGCGAGGGTGAGGAGCAGCGGGTAGCCGACCAGCCAGGCCAGGAGCAGCGCCAGGAGCACCGGCACGAATCGCAGCGAGCCTTCCACCAGCCGGTCCCGCTGCTCGCTGGCGCCAGGGGGCGCCGGCACCGGCGAGGGCGCCGGGTCCGGCAGGCGCCCCGGGGCCAGGGGGGCCGGGGAAGGGGCAGGGCGCCGGATCACTCGGGCCTCTCCGCCCCATCGTGCCCTTCCGACCATCCCCGCGAGCCCGGCGCGGAGCGGCGGAAGATCCGGCCCGGGGCGGCGGCGCCCTTGCCGGCGGCAGGCGCCACCCCCACCTCGTCGCCGGGGACGGCGGCGGCGGTGCCGGCCGCGACCTCGATCTCGAGAGCCGGCGCTCCAGGCAGCTCGACCAGGTAGTAGGTCACCGCACCGGCGTAGCGCCGCTCCGCCACCCGGCCGGTCACCGCGCCGGCGGCGCCGGCGGGCACCAGGGCCAGCGCTTCGGGGCGGACCACCAGCTCGACGGCATCGCCGGCGGCGAGCGGCTCGGCAGCCACGCCCGGCCAGGCCGCCGGGCCTGCACCGGCGGCGGCGGTGGCAGCGCCGGTCGATCCGCCACCGGCATCGGCGGCCCCGGCCGGCCCGACCGGCCCCACCGGCCCCACCGGTAGGTCGTCGAGCCGCACCAGCCCCGCCGTCCCCGCGCCCTCGAAGGTGCCCGGCAGCACGCTCGCCCGTCCCACGAACGTGGCGACGAAGCGCGTGGCCGGGCGGTCGTACAGCTCCTCCGGCGTCCCCGCCTGGTGCAGCATGCCGCTCTCGAGCACCGCCACCCGGTCGCCCAGGTAGAAGGCTTCCTCCTGCTCGTGGGTGACCAGCAGGGTGGTGATCCCCACCCGGCGGATGGCCCGCCGCAGCTCGCGCCGCGTGCGCTCGCGCAGCGCCGGATCGAGGTTCGACAGCGGCTCGTCGAGCAGCAGCACGCGCGGCTCCGGGGCGAGAGCGCGGGCCAGGGCCACCCGCTGCTGCTGGCCACCCGAGATCTCTCCCACCCGCCGGCGCTCGAAGCCCGGCAGGTCCACCAGGGCCAGCGCCGCCGCGACCCGGGAGCGCACCTGGCCCCGGTCCAGGCGGCGGCTCTCGAGGCCGAAGGCGACGTTCTCGCCCACCGTCAGGTGCGGGAAGAGCGCGTAGTGCTGGAACACCATGCCGAAGTTGCGGCGCGACGGCGGCAGGCCCGAGACGTCCTGCCCCTCCACCAGGACCCTGCCGCCGCCCGGGTCGAGGGTCTCGAAACCGGCGATCAGCCGCAGCGCCGTGGTCTTGCCGCTGCCGCTCGGGCCGAGCAGCGCGACCACCTCCCCGCGTTCGACGGCGAGGGTCAGGCCGTCGAGCACGCGGCGGGCCGAGGCGCGGTCGTCGCCGAAGGTTTTCGCCAGGCGGTCGAGGAGGAGGAAGGGCGTCATTGGCAGTGCGGACGGGCGGAAATGCGGGTCAGCGGAGCGCCGCCGAGCGCGACGCCGCGGCCCCGCGGCCGCGCACCGTCCGGTCCCAGGCGATCATCCATTCCTTGAGATGGCTGTCGATCAGCCGCTGGTCCACCGCGGCCGGCACCAGCGATCGCAGCACCTGCTGCGCCCACGCCGGCAGCCGCGCGGGAGGCAGGTCGGAGCGCGCCGGCAGCCGGAACGCATCACGGGCCGCCAGCTCCTGGCCCTCGACGCTGCCGACGAAG
>DATKFK010000320.1:0-13943 GCA_035544375.1 Thermoanaerobaculia bacterium | reverse complement strand
CGGGCGGGAAATACCGCGCGGTGCCGGAGCGCTGCCTGTTCGCGCCGGGTCTGCGCCTCTCGGAGGAGCAGTGGGAACGCCTCCAGATCCCGGTCAGCATCGCCTTCTTCTTCCACAACAGCAGCCTCGGCCGCACCGTGGCCTTCTACCCCAGCCCTGCCGGCGCCACCGAGTCGCTGCTGCCGCTCCCGACCTGGGACGAGGTGCTGCGGGCCAACCCCCTGCTGCAGGGGCTCGAACCGGACGTCGAAGCCCTGCTCGTCTACAAGCGGCCCGACGGCTGCGAGTGCTACGTCGCGCCGATCGACGCCTGCTACGAGCTGGTGGGGCGCATCCGCCGGCGCTGGAAGGGCTTTCACGGCGGCGAGGAGGCGTGGCAGGAGATCGACGCGTTCTTCGCCGCGCTGCGGTCGCGCAGCACGGTGGCCGGGCAGGGGACCCCGACGGACGAAGCGGACGCGCCATGTCCTTCCAACTGACGTTCGAGGTCCTGGGGGCGCGCGCCGAGCCTTACGCGGCCGTGCCAACCCTGACCTTCGCGCTGCGTCTCGCCGAGACGAGCGGCCAGGCGATCCACACCGTCGCCCTGCGCTGCCAGATCCAGATCGAGCCGCGGCGGCGGCCCTACTCGGCGGCCGAGGAGGCGAGGCTGCTCGAGCTCTTCGGCGAGCCGAAGCGCTGGGGCGACACGCTCAAGACCCTGCTGTGGACCCAGGCTCCCCTGATGGTTCCCGGCTTCGCGGGCGCGACCGAGGTCAACCTGCCGATCGCCTGCACCTACGACTTCGAGGTCACCGCGGCCAAGTACTTCCAGGCTCTCGACGACGGCGAGATTCCCCTGCTTTTCCTGTTCAGCGGCACGGTCTTCGGCAAGAACGGCTCCGGCATCTCGGTCGAGCCGGTGCCCTGGGAAAAGGAGGCTTCCTTCCGGCTCCCCGTGCGCGTCTGGCGGGAGGTCATGGACCTGTATTTTCCGGGCAGCGCCTGGGTCCGGCTGCGGCGCGAGAGCTTCGACGCCCTGCACCGCTTCAAGGCGCGGCGCACGCTGCCGACCTGGGATGACGCCGTCGAGGCGCTGCTCATGGCTGCAGGTGAGGCGGGAGAGGTGGGCGAGGCGGGCGAGGCAGGCGAAGTGGGCGAGGCGGGCGAAGCAGGCGAAGTGGGCGAGGCGGCCGAGGGAGGTGACGCTTGAATTTCGCGCTGGCCGAAACCGTCGCCAACGCCGTCCTCTACGAGGGCTACGTGCTCTATCCCTATCGCGCATCGTCGGGCAAGAACCGCGTGCGCTTCCAGTTCGGGGTCGTCGCCCCGCGGCGCTACGCGGACACCGGGGGCTCGGACCCCTGGGAGATGCAGACCGAGTGCCTGATCGAGGGCGGCGAGCCCGGCGCTTCACCGCGGCTCGACCTCAGGGTCCGCTTCCTCCAGCTCCAGGCGCGCACCGTCGAGGAGGTCGAGGCGCTCGCCGGGGGCGGCGTGAGCTTCCGGCCCGTCGGGTTCCTCGATCTGGAAGGGGAGCGGCTGATGACCTGGGACGAGGGGGTCGAACGCCATCTGGACGTCGGCGACGTCGCGGTGTGCGATCTCGTCGGCAGGGAGCGCCTGGTCCCGCTCACCGCACCCGAGGGATGGGAGAGCGAAGAGCTGCGGACGCCGGCGGGGGACCTCCGCGGCCGCCTGGTGCGCGAGCGGTGGGCGATCTCGGCGGTCGTGCGGCTGGCGGCCGCGGAGGTGGATGGGCTGCTGCGCCTGCGCGTGCGGGTCGAAAACCTGACGCCGTGGCCGCTTCCCGCCGGGCGCTCGACCCTCGCCGCCCACTCGACCCTCCCCACCTCCGCGACCCCCTCGCCGCTGCCGGCCAGCGCTCCCGATCGGGACCTCGCCCTGCGCGGCTCGCTGCTCGGCGCGCACACGCTGCTCGCGGTGCGCGGCGGAGCGTTCGTGTCGCTGCTCGACCCCCCCGCCGCGGCGGCGCGGGCGGCGGCCGCCTGCGCCAACGTCCACGCCTGGCCCGTGCTCATCGGGCCCGAGGGCAGCCGCGACGTCATGCTGTCCTCGCCGATCATCCTCTATGACTATCCGGCCGTGGCGCCGGAGAGTCCCGGCGACCTGTGCGACTCGACCGAGATCGACGAGATCCTGACGCTCCGGATCATGACCCTGACCGACGAGGAGAAGCGCGAGGCGCGCGGCACCGACGAGCGCGCGCGGCAGATCGTCGCGCGCGCCGACGCCATGCCGCCGGAGATCCTCGAACGACTGCACGGAGCCGTGCGCGCGCTGACACCCGCCGCGCCGCTCGAGCCCGCCGCCGCGCCCCCCTGGCAGCCGGAGGCCGAGCTCGCGAGCTGGGAGTCCTTTCTCAACCCCCCGGGGATGCTGCCTCCTGAAGAGGCAACGCTGGAGGTCGGCCCGGTGCGGCTCGGCAAGGGCTCCCGCGTGCGCCTGCGGCCGTCGCGGCGCGCCGATTCGATGGACCTCTTTCTCGCCGGCCGCACCGCGCAGGTGGCAGCCGTTTACCGCGACGTCGAGGACCATGCCTATCTCGCACTGACGCTCGACGACGATCCGGCGGGCGACCTGCACGCCTGGATCGGACGCTACTTCTATTTCTACCCCGACGAGGTGGAGCCGCTGACGGGCGACGGCGCCGCGTCGCCGGCACCACCTTCGCCAGCCGAAGAAAGGAGAGGTTGAACATGCTGAGCCGCATCCTGGGGACCGCGGTGGCCCTGGCAGCCGCCATCATCCTGGTCAAGTCGCTGCCCGACGTTGCCCGCTACATCAAGCTGCGCGAGATGTAGCGCGCGGAATCGGAGGAGAAGCCCATGTTGCGCGTATTGATCGGCTTTTTCGTCGGCTATTTCCTTGGCACCAAGGCGGGGCGCGAGCACTACCAGGAGCTGCGTGAGGCTTGCGTGACGATCGCCGGCTCGGAGACGGTGCAGACGATGTTGAAGACCGGCTCCGCCCGGCTCTCCAACTTGCAGCCGCAACAGCTGCTCAAGCAGGGCCGGGCCGCCGCCGCCTCGCCGCAGCTGGGGCGGCTGGTGGGCATGCTGACGCAGCGCGCGGTCGAGCTGGCGATGAGCCTGCGCAAGGCCGCGTAGAGTCGTGCGATGAGCCAGGACCTGCTGATCGTGGGCATCGGCAACGTCTTCCTGGGGGACGACGGTTTCGGCGTCGAGGTCGTGCGCCGGCTGGCCTCGCAGCCGCTGCCGGGAGGAGTCCGGGTCGCCGACTTCGGGACCCGCGGCCTCCACCTGGCCTTCGAGCTGCTCGATCGCCCGGAGGCCACCACCATCCTGGTGGACGCGACGCAGCGCGGCGGCGACCCGGGCACGGTCTACCTGATCGAGCCGGACCTGGGCCAGCTGGCCGATCTGGCCGCACCTGGCGCGGGCGGGATGGCGGACGCTCACGCCATGACCCCCGAGGCGGTCTTCAGCTTGCTGCGCAGCCTGGGTGGGACGCCGGGACGGGTCCTCATCGTTGGCTGCGAGCCGCTGCGTTGCGAGGAGGAGATGGGCCTGAGCCCGCCGGTCGAGCTGGCGGTGGGCGAGGCGACGAAGCTGATCCTCGAGGTCGTCGCACGGGAGCAGGGGAAGCGGCGACAGCTGGAAGAGCGGGAGCAAGGCGGGCAAGGCGGGCAAGGAAACGAGGTGGAACGACTGCACCATGGAGGAGACCACGCATGAGATGGGAAATCTGGCTGATCGTGGCCCTTGGCCTGATCGCGGTCTGGCTGCTTGCGATGGTCGCGCCCAGTGCCGCCCGCTACTGGAAGATCAAACGGATGTGAGCGCGGCCGGCCACGGCGGGGCCGGCGCATGGAGACGACCTCATGGTTGACGGTTCGCGCGGTGCCTGCGCCGTCTATGCCTTCCGGGAAGGGGCTTTCTCGGCTTTTGGTCACGACCTGAAGCTGCAGGTGACCGGCTTCACGCTCGAGATCGGCGAGGGGCAGGCCATTCACGCCAGTGCCCAGACCGGCTCGGTGCGGGTCGTCGGCGTGCTGCGCGGCGGCGACACCAGGTCCGTCGACGAGAGTCTGCCGTCGCCGAGCGACCGCCAGGATATCGAACGCAACATCACCCAGAAGATCCTCGAGACGGATCGGTATCCGCAGGCCACCTTCCGCTCCACCAAGGTCGAGCCGGCGGGCGACGGGTACCGGGTCACCGGCCTCCTCGACCTCCACGGCGTGGTCAAGGAGGTGACGTTCACCGCCGAACGCCAGGAAGACCGCGCCGTCGCCCGCCTCACCCTCGACCAGCCCAATTTCCGGATTACTCCGTTCCGCGCCATGATGGGTGCGCTGCGGGTCAAGCCCGAGATCCTGCTCGAAGTCTCGGCGCCGGTCCCGCCTGGAAAGTCATGATCTCTCTCCTTTTCCTGGGCCTGCTGCTCGGCATGCGCCATGCCCTCGAGGCCGATCACGTGGCGGCGGTGGCCAGCCTCGCCACGCGCAGCAAGGGAATGCGGCGGACCGTGCTCCAAGGTGCGGTCTGGGGCCTCGGGCATACCCTCACCCTGCTGGCGGTGGGCGGCGCCTGCCTGCTGCTTCGCGCCGCCATCTCGGCGCGCCTTGCCGCCGCTCTCGAGGGCGCCGTCGGAGTGATGCTGGTGCTGCTCGGCGCCGACGTGCTGCTGCGCATGCGCCGCCGCCACGTCCATCTCCACGTCCACCGGCACCCCGACGGCACCGTTCACTTCCACGCCCACAGCCACGCCCCCGAGGAGGCGCACGACCGGGACCACCACCAGCATGCGCATCGAGAAGGCTTTCCGCTGCGCGCCCTGCTGGTCGGCATGGTGCACGGGCTCGCCGGCTCGGCGGCGTTGCTGCTGGTGACCCTCACCACCCTCTCGTCCGCCTGGCTTGGGGTCGCCTACATCGCCGTCTTCGGCATCGGCTCGATCGCCGGCATGGCAGTGCTGGCCGCCGTCATCTCCGTCCCGCTGCGGGGCTCCATGCGGTCCCTCGCCGGCTGGGCCAACGGGCTCGAGGCGGCCATCGGCGTGGGCACCCTGCTGGTGGGCGCGTGGGTGCTGTACAACACGCCGTGGGTACAAAGCTTGCTGGGTTGAACCCGAGGAGGTTTGCGATGTGTCTTGCGATCCCAGGCAGAATCGTCGAGCTGGCGCAGGACCGGCCGCAGCTGGCGACGGTCGAGGTGGCGGGCGTGCGGCGGCAGGTCAACGTCGATCTGCTGCGCGACGATCCGCTCGGCCCCGGCGACTGGGTGCTGATCCACGTCGGCTTCGCGATGAGCAGGATCAGCGAGGCGGGTGCCGAGGAGCAGATGCGGATGCTGGCGATGCTGGGTGAGGACGAGCAGGCGATGCAGGAGATCGAGGGCTACCGGTTCGGGCCCGAAACCTGAGCGCCCTAAGAGCGCGACCGGCGGAGACCGAACGATGAAATACGTCGATGAGTTTCGCGACCCCAAGCTCATCCGCCAGGCGGTCGAGGAGATCCGCCGCTTGGCGCGCCCCGGCCGCCACTACCGGATCATGGAGGTCTGCGGCGGCCACACGCACGCGATCTATCGCTTCGGCCTCGAGGGACTGCTGCCCGACAACATCGAGCTCATCCACGGCCCGGGTTGCCCGGTGTGCGTGCTGCCGATGGGCCGCACCGACGACGGCCTGGCGCTCGCCGAGCTGCCGGAGGTGATCTTCACCGCCTTCGGCGACGTCATGCGGGTGCCGGGCACCAAGGGGAGCCCGCTCGAGCACAAGGCGCTCGGCGCCGCGATCCGGATGGTCTACTCGCCGCTCGACGCGCTCAAGCTGGCAGAGGCCCATCCCGACCGGCACGTCGTCTTCTTCGCCATCGGCTTCGAGACCACCGCGCCATCGACCGCGCTGACCCTGCTGCGGGCGCGCGAGTTGGGCATCCGCAACTTCTCGGTCTTCTGCAACCACGTCACGATCATCCCCGCCATCCGGGCGATCCTGGATTCGCCGGGCATGCGGCTCGACGCCTTCGTCGGGCCGGGCCACGTCTCGACGGTGATCGGCTGCCGACCCTACGAGTTCATCGCCCAGGACTACGGCAAACCGATCGTCGTCTCGGGCTTCGAGCCGCTCGACATCCTGCAGTCGCTGGTGATGATCCTGCGCCAGCTCGCCGCGGGGCGCGCCGAGGTCGAGAACCAGTACGCGCGGGTGGTTCCCTGGGAGGGCAACCTGCCGGCGCTGCGCGCCCTCGAAGAGGTCTTCGAGCTGCGGCCTTACTTCGAGTGGCGCGGCCTGGGCTTCATCTCGCAATCGGCGCTCAAGCTGAGGGACGCCTTCGCGGAGTGGGACTCCGAGCGCCGCTACACCGTGCCCGGCATCCGGGTGACCGATCCCAAGGCGGCGCAGTGCGGCGAGGTGCTCAAGGGCGTGCTCAAGCCGCCGCAGTGCAAGCTCTTCGGCCGGGAGTGCACGCCGGAGCGGCCGGTGGGCGCGCTGATGGTCTCCTCCGAAGGGGCCTGCGCCGCCTATTACCATTACGTGCACCGGGCGGCGGCGGCGGCGAGCCTCGAGCGATGAGGACCGTCGTGGAGCAAGCCGCCGCGACAGCAGGCGGGCGGGTGCGCTTCCGCGACGCCCGCATCGAGATGGCCCATGGCGCCGGGGGCAAGGCGAGCCGGCGGCTGATCGAAGGGCTGATCGTGCCGTTGCTGCGCGGCCAGGGGGGCGATGGCAGCCAGGCAGCCAAGCTGGCGGAGCCGCTCGCCGATGCCGCCTACCTCGACGTCGACGGCACCCGCCTCGCGATGACCGCCGACAGCTTCGTCGTGCGGCCCCTGCGCTTCCCCGGGGGCTCGATCGGCGAGCTGGCGGTCAACGGCACGGTCAACGACCTCGCGGTGTCGGCGGCCCGCCCGCTGGCCCTGCTGCTCACCCTGGTGATCGAGGAAGGGCTGGCGACCGAGACGCTGGAGGCCGAGGTGCGGGCGATCGCCGAGGCCGCGCGGCGGGCCGGGGTCGAGGTCGTCGGCGGCGACACCAAGGTCGTCGAGCACGGCAAGGCCGACGGGATGTACATCACCACCGCCGGCGTGGGACGGGTGGACCCCCGCGCCCGCTGCGCGGCAAGCGAGGTGCGCGCCGGCGACCAGGTGCTGGTGTCCGGCCCGATCGGCGATCACGGCATCACCATCCTGCTGGCCCGCGGCGAGATCGAGCTCGAGGCCGAGCTGCGCTCCGACACGCGCTCGGTCTATCCGCTGGTGGCGGGCCTTCTCGCCGCGGCGCGGGACGGCGTGCGCTGGATGCGCGACCCGACGCGCGGCGGCGTGGCGACCGCCTTGAACGAGCTGGCGCGCGACAGCCGGCTGGGCATCGTGCTCCGCGAGGAGCAGATCCCGGTGCGCGAGCCGGTGCGCGGCGCCTGCGAGCTGCTCGGCCTCGACCCGCTGCACATCGCCAACGAAGGGCAGTTCCTGGCGGTGGTGGCGCCGGCGCAGGCAGCCGCGGCGCTGGCGGCCGTGCGTTCGGTGCCGGGCGGCGAGGCGGCGGTGATCATCGGCGAGGTCCGCGCCGAGCCGGCGCGCACCGTGCTCGCCGCCGCCTCTTACGGCGGCACCCGGGTCGTCGACATGCTGGTGGGCGACCCGCTGCCCCGCATCTGCTGAGGCCGGACACCCCCCCGATGGCAACCACGACCACGACCACGACCTCGACCACGGTCGGCGCCATTGCCCCGGCCACCCTCGCCGCCGCGCGGCTGCGCGAGCGCAACCGGACCTCGGCGGCGTTCTTCCCCGGCGAGTGCGAGCGCCTGGCGCGCGCCTGCAAGGAGATGGCGGAGCGGTTCTCGCGCGGCGGCAGGCTGCTGGCCTTCGGGCGCGAGCAGCTCGCGACCGACGCCCAGCACGTCTCGGTCGAGTTCGTCCATCCGGTCGTCGTCGGCAAGCGCGCGCTGCCGGCCCTCGACCTGTCGCCGATGTTTCGCGGCTGGCTCGCTTCGTTGCTGCGCCGGGAGGACATCGTGATGGGTTTCGGGCCGCCGGCAGGGGACCCCGAGGTGGACGAGGCCCTGGGCTTCGCGCGGGCGCGCGGGGCCCAGACCTTCGCGCTGCCGGGGAGCCCCCGCGCCGCCGACGACCCCGGCGACGCCTCCCACTACGCGCTCGCCGCGCCGTCGCCCGATCCCTACATCCACCAGGAGCTGATCGAGATCGTCTACCACACGTTGTGGGAGACGGTGCACGTCTTCTTCGAGCATCGCGAGATGGGGCACGAGGTAGGCAAGGCGAGCTTCCTGTACCCCTACCTCGGCCAGCGCAAGCAGGACACCGGCGGCGTCCTCACGGAGGTCGCGGCGTCCATCCTGATGAAGACGCGGGACGACGAGCGGCTGCGCGCCGAGGTCGCCGGCGCGCAGGCGGAACAGATCGCCCGCGTGGCGGCGGCGATCCGCCAGCGGGTCGCCGCGGGCGGCAAGCTCATCCTGTTCGGCAACGGCGGGTCGGCGACCGACGCCAACGACTGGGCGCTCGACTGCGCGGCCCCGAGACCGGGCTGGCGCCCCATCCCGGCGGTTTCGCTGGCCATGGAGCCGGCCATCCTCAGCGCGATCGCCAACGACGTCGGCCCCGAGGCGATCTTCCTCCGCCAGCTGATCGCGCACGCCGGGCCGCACGACGTGGCGGTGGCGATCTCGACCAGCGGCGGCTCGGCCAACATCCTGGCGGCGCTCGAGGAGGCCCGCAAGCGGGGCCTGCTGACCGTGGCGCTGCTCGGGTACGACGGTGGCGAGACGCTGCGGCGCGGGCTGGCCGACTTCCCGCTCGTCGTGCCCTGCGACTACATCCCGCGCATCCAGGAGGTGCAGGCTTCCATCTATCACGTGCTGCTCGAGCTGCTCGAGGCGGACGGCCATGGCCGGGCGGCTTGAGCTCTACGGCGCCGGGACCTGCCCTTACACGGCGGAGCTGCGCGAGCAGCTGGAATGGGACGGCCGCGAGTTCGCCGACTACGACGTCGAGGCCGACGCGGCGGCGGGCGCGCGCCTGGCGGCGCTGACCGGGGGCCTCCTGAACGTCCCCGTCCTGGTCGAGGACGGCAAGGTGGTCCAGACCGGCTGGCAAGGGCGAAGCTGCATCGCGGCCGCCCCGGCAGCGGCAACCGGCAGGGACGGTTGAGAGGTTGATCGCGGCCATGTCTCCCATCGTCGATACCGCCCAGACGGCCCAGCTCCTGCGTGTTCAGGGAGTCGTGCAAGGTGTGGGCTTCCGTCCCTTCGTCTTCCGTCTCGCCCGCACCCACGGCCTCGCTGGCTGGGTGCTCAATGCCGGCGAGGGGGTGCAGATCCACGTCGAGGGGCCGGCGCCGGCCGTGGACAGCTTCGTCCTGGATCTGACCTCCCAGCCGCCGCCGGCAGCCCGCATCGTGGAGGTCGAGCGCACTGCCGCCGCGCCGGGCGGCTTCGCAGAGTTCGGCATCCGCGAGAGCGAGCACCGCGGGGCCCCGACGGTCCGCGTCTCTCCCGATCTGCCGGTCTGTGCGCGCTGCCTGGCGGAGCTCGCCGAGCTCGGCGAGCCGGGCGACCGCCGCCGCGGCTACCCCTATATCAACTGCACCGACTGCGGGCCGCGCTTCTCGATCATCCTGGGACTGCCCTACGACCGGCAGCGCACCACCATGCGCGGCTGGACGATGTGCCCGCGCTGCGCCGCCGAGTACCGCGACCCGCTGGACCGCCGCTTCCACGCCCAGCCGGTGGCCTGCCCGGACTGCGGACCGCACTACCGGCTGAGCCATGGCGAAGAGGGCGGCCGTGCCGGCCGCGACGTCGCCGGCGACGAGGCGGCGATCCGCGAGGCGGCGCGCCTGCTCGCCGCCGGGCTGATCGTCGCGGTCAAGGGGATCGGGGGTTATCACCTGGCCTGCGATGCCCGCAACGCCGCCGCGGTTGCCGCGCTGCGGGAACGCAAGTTCCGCAAGGAGAAGCCGTTCGCGCTGATGGCCCGCGACCTCCGGGCTGCCCGCCAGCTGGCCGAGCTGGGGGCGGCGGCCGCGGAGCTGCTCACCTCGCCGGCGCGTCCGATCGTGCTGGCGCCGGCGCGGGTCGAGCTGGCGGGCGTCGCGCCCGGCAACCGGGACCTCGGCATCATGCTCCCCTACGCCCCGCTCCACCACCTGCTCTTCGCCGCGGGCGCGCCGGAGGTGCTGGTATTGACCAGCGCCAACCGCTCGAGCGAGCCCATCGCCTACGTGGACGGCGAGGCGCGCGAGCGCCTGGGTGGGATCGCCGACGCTTTCCTGGTCGGCGAGCGTCCCATCGCCCGCCGCGTCGACGACTCGGTCGGGACGGTGACCGCGCTCGGCCCGGCGCTGCTGCGGCGGTCTCGCGGCTACGCGCCGGGCGCCGCCGCCCGGTTGCCGGCGACGCAGCCGATCCTGGCGCTGGGAGCCGACCTCAAGAACGCGGTCACCCTGGTCGTCGGCGGCGAGGCGTACGTGAGCCAGCACCTCGGCGACCTGGACCATTACGGCGCCTTCCGCGCCTTCCAGGAGACAGTGCGCGACCTCACCGCGATGTACGAGATCGACTGGGAGCGGCTGCTCATCGCGCACGACAGCCATCCCCAGTACGCCTCGACGCTCTTTGCTCAGACACTGTCCGGGGCCGGGACGGTGGCGGTGCAGCACCATCGCGCTCACGTCGCCAGCGTCCTCGCCGAGCGGGGGGCCCTCGACCGGCGCGTCCTGGGCATCGCCCTCGACGGCACCGGCTACGGCGACGACGGCGCCATCTGGGGCGGCGAGATCTTCGCCGGCAGCGTGCGCGACGGCCTGGTGCGCGTCGCTCACCTGCGCCAGGCGGTCCTGCCCGGCGGCGATGCCGCGGCGCGCCATCCGGTGCAGGCCGCGGCGGGCTTTCTGGCCGGCATGGACGGGCTGCCCGACCTCACCGCCGCCCCCTTCGCGCTGCCGCGCCGCTACCTGCACGCTCGCGCGCTGGTCGAGAAGGGCTTGCGCACCTTCCCGACCACGTCCGCCGGCCGGCTCTTCGACACCGCCGCGGCGCTCCTCGGCTTCACCCGGCCGGTCAGCTTCGAGGGGCAGGCCGCCATCTGGCTCGAGCAGCTCGCCCGTACCGCGGGCCCCGGCGAGGACGCCTACCCGATGGGGCGGAGCGGCGAGGAGCTCGACTTCCGTCCGCTGCTCGCGGCGATGATCGAGGAGCGCCTGGCCGGGCGTTCCGTGGCCGCGATCGCGCGCTCTTTCCACCAGGGCCTAGCCGCCGGGATCGCGGCGGCGGCGGTCGAGCTGGCGCGGGGCGCCGGGCTCGACACCGTCGTCCTCTCGGGCGGCGTCTTTCAGAACCGGCTGCTGCTCGAGCGCACCGCCGCGCTTTTGGGCGCCGCCGCGCTGACCGTCTGGACCAACCGCGAGGTCCCAGCCAACGACGGCGGCATCAGCCTCGGCCAGGCCGCCGTGGCGTCCGTCGGCGTCTCACGGGCGACGTTGGCGGAGACGTCGTCGCAAGGCGCATGAGGTGAGTATGCACGAGCTGTCGATCGCGATGAGCCTGGTGGACGCGGCCTGCGAAAAGGCGGCGGAGCTGGGCGGTGTGCGGGTGGACGTCCTCAACGTGCGGCTGGGGGCGCTCTCCGGGGTGGTGAGGGAGGCGTTGGAGTTCTCCTTCGAGCTGGCGGCCGAGGGGACGGCGATCGCGGGTGCGCGGCTCGCGATCGAAGAGGTGCCGGTCACGGTGCACTGTCCCCGCTGCGCCAGGGACCTACAGCTGCCGAGCATTCAGCATTTTCGCTGTCCGGCGTGCCAGGCGCCGACCCCTGACGTGGTGGGCGGCCGGGAGCTCGAGCTGGCGAGCCTTCAGGTGACCGAGCCATGCAGCCTCGCATCGTAGAGGTCCGGCAAGGCATCCTCAAGAAGAACGACCTGCTCGCCCGCGGCCTGCGCGAGCGGTTCGCCGAGGCCGGGCTCTACGTCGTCAACCTCGTCTCGAGCCCCGGCGCCGGCAAGACCATGCTGCTCGAAAAGACCCTGGCGCGCCTCGCGCCAGAGCGCCGCGTCGCCGCGCTGGTCGGCGACCTGGCGACCGACCGCGACGCCCAGAGGCTGGCTGGTGCCGGCGTCCCCGTGCGTCAGATCACCACCGGCACGCTCTGCCACCTCGAGGCGGAGATGGTGGGGGCGGCGCTCGCGGGCTGGAACCTCGCCGAGCTCGACCTGCTGTTCGTCGAGAACGTCGGCAACCTGGTCTGCCCGGCCAGCTACGACCTGGGAGAGAACCTCCGTGTCGTCGTCCTGTCGGTCACCGAGGGCGAGGACAAGCCGCTCAAGTATCCGACCATCTTCAGCGCCGCCGACCTCGCCGTCATCAGCAAGGTCGATCTTGCCGGCGCCGTCGACTTCGACCGCCGGCAGGCCCTCCACAACATCCAGGAAGTCCGCCCCGGCCTGGAAGTCCTCGAGGTCTCGGCTCGCACCGGCCAGGGGATGGACGCCTGGCTCGCCCGGCTCACCCGGGTGCCATGCTCGCCGCCGGCCCTTTGCGGCTAGCGGCCGCCGCTGCACTGACTCCGAGTCCGCCTGTCCACGATCCTCCCGGTCGCGGCACTGTTTTTGTTACAGGTTGTGCCATCTCAATCGGTCGGAGAGCCGTTTTCAGGGAAAGGAGCGGACGATGAAGATGACGAGGATGCTCAGAGTGTCGATGTCTTTCGCCTTTGGGGCTGCCATGGTCCTCACCCTGCTCGCCGGGTCTTCCGCGTTCGCGGTGGAACCGGTGCACAAGGGCGTCGACATGTGGATGACCGTCAGCGGCATGGCCAGGACGAGCTTCGCCAAGGAGCCGATCCCCGCCGGCTTCTTCTGCGACGGCTCGCAGCCCTTCACCGGCACGGTGACGTTCAAGGGCGCGCCGCTCGCGACCGAGCCGGCGCGGGCCCTGGGCGACATCGACACGGTGGTGCGGCGGCTCGACGACGCGGTGTTCGACGAGAAGGGCCACGCCACGACCCGCATCCAGCTGATGGCGCTCTCGCTGATCAGCACCGCGCCGATCGAGACGAGCTGCGGCAAGTACAACGTCGCCGTCCATCTCGACGGCGAGCAGCCCACGACGACCATGCGCATCCTCCGCACCAGCGCCCTGGGTGGCAGCTACTCGGCTCCGCTCGCCCTCAACGTCAAGGCGGTCTTCACGCCGTTCACCGGCGATCCGAGCGCCCGGCGCGAGCTGACCACCCACATCGACCTGGGCCCCAGCACCAACTCCGTGTGGATGTACCTCAATGCGCCGCAGTACAAGGGCGCCGTCAGGATCGACACGCACGGCACCGGGCGCGCCGACACGCTGCTGCCGGCCGCCTCCAACTTCATCCCGGGCGTGACGCCGGCGGTGTTCAAGGGCGAGCCGACCAAGCCGACTCAGGCTTCGACGGTCATCGCCTGCCCCGTGGGCCAGACTCCCTACCAGGCCTGCCATTGCGACCCGACCAGCACCGATCCCAACCAGAGCTCGGCTGGCTGCGACCACCTGCATTGCATCTGGACCTGCGTCGCGACGCAGCAGGAGCAGGTCACCGGCAACTAGGAGCAGCTGAGCCCCGGTAGCCTCCGGGCCCTCGGTCCCCTTCCCGCCCTCTCGCACCGCCGGGCTCCGATCCTGGCGGTGCCGCTCACTCGTAGTGCAGGGCTTCGATCGGGTCCAGCGCCGCGGCGTGGGTGGCGGGATAGAGGCCCGAGGCGAGGCCGACCGCCATCGCCACGCCGGTCGCCACCAGGATCGCCGCCGGCGTCACCACGGTTTGCCAGCCGGCAAACGCCGCGACGGCGCGGGCGAGCGCCAGCCCGGCGACGATCCCGGTCAGGCCGCCGATCAGGCTGAGCGCGAAGGCTTCGACCACGAACTGGAAGCGGATGTCGCGGCGGCGGGCGCCGACCGCCCGCCGCAGCCCGATCTCGCCGGT
>DATKFK010000319.1:0-4726 GCA_035544375.1 Thermoanaerobaculia bacterium | reverse complement strand
GTGGAGGAGCTGATTTTCGCCGCGCCGGACGAAGGTGTCGCGGACCTCGAACTGGCGGGTGTAACGGTGGGCGGTGCCCTCGAACACCAGCTTGTCTCCCTGCCAGCCGGCCGACGACTGGGTCGCGATGCCGCTCGTGTTGTCGACGGTGGTCGCGGCCAGGGTCTGCTGCAACTCGTCGAACCCCCACTGCGAGACGTAGTTGAACGGCACCGGGTTGGCGGTGTTCTTGGTCTCGTCGTAGCGGACCTCGAGCCAGAAGCCGTCGAGCTGCCAGGTGAAGACCATCGCCGCGCTGGTCGCGTGCTCGGGTCCGGGCCCCAGCGTGTGGCCGGCGCAGGTCCAGCTGCCGGCCAGGGGCTTGAGCTGGGCGAGCGCCGCGTTGGGCACCGGCGGCTTAGGCGGTGCGGGCGCGGGCTTGGCAGGGGCCGCGGGCTTGGCCGGTGCGGCGGCCTTTGGCGGCTTGGCGCCGCCGGCCGGAGCGGCGAGAAGCGCGCCGAGCAGGCAGGCGGCCACGGCCGGGACCAGCAGCCTGCCGGACCGCAGGAGCGTCGCGATGGGCGAGGACATGATCCGCACGGCGGGATGATACGCCCAGGGACGCTTCGCCGGCCGCCTGCCGGCTGCAAGCAGGCCCCCAGGCGGGCTCCAGGCAGGCCACGAGCCGGCCGACTCCGCCGAAGGTCGGCCGCGGGTCAGCCGAAGAACGCGGCGAGCCTGTGGTGGACGAGGCCGGGCTCCTCGTGCTGCACCCAGTGGGTCGCGTCGAGGAGCTCCAGGCGGCCGTCGTCGCAAAGCTCGATGCTGGGCTGGGCCATCGCCTGGCCGAGGAAGCGGTCGCCGGTGCCCCAGAGCAGCAGCACCGGCACCCGGACGCGCGGGCTGGCGGGACGGGGAGGCGGCTTGCGACAAGCGGGGAGTGCCGCGACAGGCGACGGGCGGAGCGGCCGTAGGGCGGCGCGGTACCAGTTGAGCATGGCGGTGGCGGCGCCGGGCTGCGACCAGGCTTGGCGGTACACCGCGAGGTCTGTTTCGTCGAAGGTGCCGGGACGGCTGGTGGCGGTGAGGGCGCGGACGCCGTAGGCCCAATCCCTGCGGCGCAGGGCGAGCTCCGGCAGCCAGGGCAGCTGAAAGAAGAAGATGTAACGGCTCTTGCGGCGCTGCTCCCGGTCATGGAGCAGGTGGCGCCGCATGACATGAGGATGCGGGATGTTGAGCACCGCCAGCCGTTCGAGGCGCCCCGGGAAGTTGACGCCAACCCACCAGGCGACGGCGCCGCCCCAGTCGTGGCCGGCCAGGCAGGCGCGTTCGCGGCCGGCGTCGTCGATCAGCCCGACGACGTCCCCGGCCAGCCGATCGAGGCTGTAGGCGGCGATGCCGCGCGGCTTGTCGCTCAGGTTGTAGCCGCGCTGGTCGGGGACCAGGACGCGGAAACCGGCCGCGGCGAAAGGCCCGATCTGCCGGCGCCAGCCGTACCACAGCTCGGGGAAGCCGTGCAGCAGGATGAGCAAGCGCCCATCCGGCGGCCCAGCCTCGACGGCATGCAGGCGGACGCCGTTGGTGGCGATGGTGCGGTGCCGCAGCTCGATCGGTGCGACCGGTTCGATCGGTTCGGTCGGTGCGATCGGCTCGATCGGTTCGATCGGTTCGATCGGTTTGATCTCCATCGGCGCGTTTGATCTCTCCATCCGCGCGCACCGCCGGCGTCAGGTCCGCGACGCCTGGCCGGTCGCGTCGGTGGCGGCCGACAGCATCAAGATCCGGTCCCAGGCTGGCTCGAAGCCGTCGATACCGGCGAGCAAGGCAAGCCCAATCCCGGCCACTCCTTCGAGCAGACCGGCATCGTTGCGCCAGCTCGCTTCCGTGGTGTCGGGCTCGATCCAGTAGGCGCGATAGCCCGCAAACCCCTCGCCGGGCAGCTGGAAGTCGAGAGCGTGCTCGAACCAGCGGAGGCTTGCCTCGGCCAGCCGCCGCTCGCCGGTTTCCTGGTAGAAGCGGTTGAACAGGTGGGCGAGGCCGGCGGAGCCGTGGCAGAGCCCGGCATCCCGCACTCCCGAGGCCTCGAGCGGCCGCTCCGCGGCAGCCAGGGCCAGCTCCACCGCCTGCCGCTCGAGCGCGCTGTCGCCGCTGGCGCGCGCCGCCACCAGCAGCGCCGCGGCGACGCCGGGATCGCCGTAACACCAGGCCAGCCGAGACTGCGTGGCCGGGCTCTCGGGTGCGAAGGTGGTGCCGAAGCAGGAGGCCTCGCCGGGAGGCAGCCGCTGGGCCAGCAGCCAGCGGATCGCGCCATCGGCGAGCGCTCGGGCGCGCGGCGCCAGGCCGGCGGCGGCCGGATCGCCCGCCGCGCCCAGGCGGGCGGCGGCGGCGGCGGCGGCCCTCAGCAGGGCGATGACGGCGGGCACGCCGTGCGCCATCCCGAGGTTGTAGTAACCCTTGGGGAAGAGCTCCCGCTGCCAGTCGGGCAGCAGCGCGGGCGCGGTGTGCCAGGTGGTTCCCTGCGGTCCGTGCTCGGCGGTCTCGGACAGGCGGTCGACGATCTTCGCCAGACAGGCCACGGCGCTCGGCCGCGGCAGCCGCTCGAGCGCATACACGCCGAGGCCGGCCAGTCCCCTGATGAGATCGTAGTCGGCCGTCCACGGCGTGCGGTCGAGGTAGTGCAGCAAGGCGTCGTCGATCTCCATCAGGGGGTCCGGGTCTGTCTCCGACTCGCCCGCCGCGCCGGCAGCCTCGGGCGCCGGCTCGCCCGCCGCCGCATCGCCGTCGCCCGCCGCATCGCCGTCGAGGTCGGCGAAGCGCGGACCGTAGAGGTGCTCGGCCGTCCAGGCCACGCCGGCAAAGCCCCCGTAGAGATCCGGAGCGAGCGGCGTGCTGGCGAGCGCTTCGGTCGACCGTTCGAGGAAGGCGGCGGCGGTGTCGGGGTCGCCGGCGCCCGCGGCGCCGCTCTGCGCGCGATAGGCGAAGAACAGCGCGGCGCCGGCCGCACCGCCGGCCAGGTTGGGAGTCGACAGGATCGCCTTCTCGGCGGCGAGCGGGTCCGGGACTGGGGACGGATCGTTCGGGATCTCCTGAGGCTCCGGCAGGCGGGCGCCGCTGGCGGACGAGGACCCGGGGGCAAGGACGGCGGCGATCTCGTCGACCACCCGTTGCGCGCGCAGGGCCAGGGGACCGGTCAGGAGAGGTTGCCAGTTTTTCATGACGCTATTTCTATCAAATGCGGAGGGAGCTGTCGTGTCGTCCCGCGGCGCCGCATGCGCCGCATTCGCGGCATGGAGCGGAGAATTCCGCTGGCGTTGCGGCTACAGTAGGAGCATGCGACGCCGCATCGCCAGCGCCTGGCCGCCCGCCCCGGGGAGCCGCTCTCGTCTCGGCCGTGTCCTGCGCCGCCTCCTCGGCGGCGCCGGGCTCGCCGCCTGGTGCCTGCTGCCGGCGGGGGCGGCGCCCGGTGCGCCGCACCCGGCGCCGAAGCTCGCGCCGCTGCCGGCGGCGCTCGAACGGCGGATGACCGAGCTGGTGCGGGAGGCGGAGCATTACCGGGGGTTGAAGCTCGAGCGGCGGGTGCCGTGGGGCCGCGTCTCGGAAGCCGAGCTGCGCCGCGAGGTGGCCGCCGATTTCCAGGAGGACCTGCCGCCCGATCGCCTGGCGGCGGTCGAGCTGAGCCTCAAGGCGTTTGGGCTGATTCCCGAGGGCATGGATCTCGCCACCTACTTCCCCGACCTGCTGACCAGCCAGATCGCGGGCTTCTACGATCCCCACCGCAAGGTGCTGGCGGTGGTCGATCGGCCGGGTGGGCTGCTCGGCAAGGACGCCGTCGCCCAGTTCGGGGCCGACGTGGCGCACAAGATGGAAGACGGGCTGCTGGTGCATGAGCTCACCCATGCCATCCAGGACCAGCATTTCGATCTCGACCGCCTGTCGGATCCCGACCCGCTGTCCGACGGCGGCGTGGCGCGCCTGGCGCTGGTCGAGGGCGATGCGTCGCTGGTGATGTTCGACGACCTGGTGCAGCAACCCCTCGAGGACCTGCCGGAGGCGCGCAAGCTGGTCGGCGAGCTGATGGCGGACGCCGCCGGCGCCGGCGACGGCGGCGCGGTGGCCGGCGGCAAGCGGCTGCCCGGTCAGAAGGAGATGGCCGACGCCCCGGCGTGGTTCCGCGACCAGCTGCTCTTCAGCTATTCGCGGGGCGCCGCCTTCTGCCTCGAGGTGCGGCAGAAAGGGGGGCAGAGGCTGCTCGACTACGCCTTCGCCGTCGATCCGCCGCGCTCGTCGGAGCAGATCCTGCACCCGGAGAAATGGTATGGCCGCCGCGACGACCCGGTGGTCATCCTGTGGCCGGACCTGGGGCGTGAGCTCGCCGGCTACGCCAAGGCCGCCGAAGGCCAGATGGGGGAGGAGGGCATCCAGGTGCTGCTGCGCCCGGCGCTGCCGGACGGCGAGCGGGCGGCGGCGGCCGCCGAGGGCTGGGGCGGCGACCGCTTTGCCGTCTACCGCAAGGCCGGCCGGCGGCTGCTGGCCTGGATCGTCGACTGGGACACGGACGAGGCGGCCGCCAGGTTCGAGGCCGCCGCCTCCCGCTTAGGCGGCGGCTGGACGGTGGCCCGCGCCGCGCCGCGGCGGGTGACGCTGCTGCGCGGGGACCTCGAAGGGGCCGACCGCGCCCGCCTCCTCGCCGGTCTCGCCGCCGCCAGGGCCGAGCCGCCGGCCAACCATGCGATCGACCTCGCCCGCC
>DATKFK010000318.1:0-2380 GCA_035544375.1 Thermoanaerobaculia bacterium | reverse complement strand
GACCGACGGCACGGCGCCTGCGGCGGCCGCTCCCCACGCGCTGGCGGCGCCTGCGGCTTCGGCGTCGCCGGCTTCGGCGTCACATTCCCTCGCGGCGCCGGCGACGCCGTCCGTCCAGTCCCAGCAGACCCCGCCTTCCATCGCCGATCTCCTGAAGCCCGGCCAGGAGATCATCGTGCAGGTGGTCAAGGACCCGCTGCCGAACAAGGGGGCCCGCATCAGCACCCACGTGACGCTGCCCGGCCGCTACCTGGTGCTGCTGCCGACGGTGCGTCATTTCGGGGTTTCGCGCCGCATCGACGACGAGGTCGAGCGCGAGCGGTTGCTCGGGTTGCTCGACGAGCTGCCGGTCGCCGGCGGCGGGCTGATCGTGCGCACCGTCGGCGGCGGGCGCGGCCCGGAGGAATTCGCGAGCGATCTCGCCTACCTGTCGAAGCTGTGGGAGAAGATCCGCCAGCGCGCGAGCAAGGTGTCGGCCCCCACGCTGCTGCACCAGGACCTGGACCTGGCGTTGCGCGTGGTGCGCGACCTGCTGCGCCAGGACTTCAGCGTCCTGTGGGTGGACGGCGAGGAGACCTACGAGCGCATCGTCGAGTTCCTCGACCAGGTGCAGCCGTCGCTGGTGGCGAAGGTCAAGCTGTTCCGGCAGGGGGCCACGCTGTTCGAGCAGTTCGGCATCGAGGACCAGATCGAGGCGGCGCTCAAGAGCAAGGTCTGGCTGAAGTCAGGAGGCTACATCGTCATCAACCCCACCGAGGCATTGGTGGCGATCGACGTCAACACCGGCCGCTTCGTCGGCCAGCGCAACCTCGAGGACACGGTGCTGCAGACCAATCTCGAGGCGGTGGCCGAGATCGTGCGCCAGATCCGGCTGCGCGACCTGGGCGGCATCATCGTGATCGACCTCATCGACATGGTCGAGCAGGCGCATCGCGAGCAGGTGTTCTCGAGCCTCGAGAACGAGATCAAGAAGGACCGCGCCAAGACCAAGCTCCTCAACATTTCGGAGTTCGGCCTGGTGGAGATCACCCGCAAGCGCAGCCGCGCCAACCTCGAGCGCCTGCTGACCCAGCCCTGTCCCTATTGCGCCGGTCGGGGGCGCATCAAGTCGCTCGCCACCATCTGCCTCAACCTGCGCAAGGAGCTGCTGCGTCTGCGCGGCCGCATGGGGCACGGCGAGCTGCTCTTGCGGGTGCACCCGGAGATCGCCCGCGCCTTGCAGCAGGAGGAGCGCGCCATCCTCGACGAGCTCGAGCGCTCGCTCGCGGTGAAAGTGCTGCTGCAGAGCGATCCCGAGCTCCACCACGAACGGTTCGACGTGGTGGAAGTCTAAGTCCAGGCTAGGATGGTTCGCGAGATCACCTTACCCGGCTTCACTGGCCAGATCGCCTCGGGCTTCGAGCTGCCCGGCCTCGAGCACGCCGTCGCTCGGCTGATCGATCCCGGCGCCGCCACCAAGACGCTCCACTGGGGCCGCAACTACCTTTATCTGACGCGCTGCGAAACCGCCGGCGGCCCGATCGAGGTGGTGGTCAAGCAGTTTCGCGACGGCGGCCTGCGCGACCGCTGGCGCCGGCGCCTGGGCGGCAGCAAGGCGGCGAAGAGCTGGCGCATTGCGCAGGAGATGAGCGCCGCCGGCATCGCCACCCCCGAGCCCCTCCTGCTGATCGAATCGCGCTGCCCCGGCGGGGCCAGCTTCTACGTCTGCCGCTACGTGGCCGGCGGCGTCGAAGCGCGCTACGTGCTGCGCGCCGCGAACGAGGGCCGCCTGGCCGAGCTCTTCCCCGGCGTCGATCTGCCGAGTTTCCTGCTCCAGCTCGGCGCCTTCGTCCGCCGCTTGCATGATGCGGGCTTCTGGCACCGCGACCTGTCGAGCGGCAACGTCCTCGTGCGCGGGCTCGACGCGGGTTGTGAGTCTTGCGCCCCTTATGACTTCTATCTGGTCGATCTCAACCGGGCGCGCCGCCGCGGCCGGCTGAGCCTCTCGCAGCGCGCCCGCGACCTGTCGCGCATGAACGTCCTGCGCGCTCCTCATCGTCGCCTGTTCCTCGCCGGCTACTGGCAGGGCGAAGGGCGGCCGGCACGGCTCGGCCTGCTGTATGCCTTCTACTTCCGTGCCTTCCTGTGGAAAAACCTGTGGAAGAAGCGCCTGCGCGGCGGCCGGCCGGCGGGAGGTCCGCGACGGCTGGCGAGGGTGCCGCACGCCCACATCCCCGACGCGCCGGCGGGTGCGAGGGCTCGCGACCAGATCGTCTGGGACCGTCTCTCGGACCAGCCGCACCAGCATGCCGGCCGGCTCGGGAAGTTGCGGGTGCGGCTCTCCGACGCTTCGATCCATGCCACCACCGCGGCCACCGTTGCGCGCGCGCTGCCGCGGATC
>DATKFK010000317.1:0-2506 GCA_035544375.1 Thermoanaerobaculia bacterium | reverse complement strand
CCGCCGCCAGGTAGGCGACGAGCCGGCGGCCGGTCCCCTCGCCGAGCGCCATGACCACGGCCTGGCCCACCGCGGGATGCCGCGCCAGGGCCGCCTCGATCTCGCCGAGCTCGATGCGGAAGCCGCGCACCTTGACCTGGTGGTCGATGCGGCCGAGGAAGTCGAGCTGCCCGTCCGGGCGGCGGCGCACCAGGTCGCCGGTGCGGTACATCCGCGCGCCGCCCGCGGCGCCCCACGCATCGGGGACGAATCGTTCGGCCGTCAGCGCCGGTTGCCGCCAGTAGCCGCGCGCCACTCCGGCCCCGCCGATGAGCAGCTCACCGGGCACGCCGATCGGCACCGGCTCGAGGCGGCGGTCCACCACCAGCAGGCGGGTGTTGGCGATGGGCCGCCCCAGGGCCACCGGTCCCGGGCCGGAGCCGACCCGCCCTGCCGCCGACCAGATCGCGGTCTCCGTCGGGCCGTAGACGTTCCACAGCTCGACGCCGCGGCCGAGCAGCGCCTGCGCCAGCTCGCGCGGCAGCGCCTCGCCGCCGCACAGCGCCTTCTGCCCCGGCCGGCCCTGCCAGCCCGCGTCCATCAGCAGGCGCCAGGTCGCCGGCGTGGCCTGGACCGCCGTCACCCCGGCGGCGTCGAGACGCGCCGCCAGCCGCGCACCGTCCGCGGCATCCTCGCCGCTCACCACCTCGATGCGGCCGCCGGCGGCCAGCGGCAGGTAGATCTCGAGGCCCGCGATGTCGAAGGCCAGGGTGGTCAGCGCCGGCACCACGTCGGCCGGCCCGAGGCCGGGAGTGCCGGCCATCGCGCGCAGGAAGTTGACCACCGCGCGGTGCGGCAGGGCGACGCCTTTCGGCCGGCCGGTCGAGCCCGAGGTATAGATCAGGTAGGCCAGGCTCTCCGGCAGCGGCCGGCAATCCAGGGGCGAGCCGTCCTCGGCCGCGATCCATTGGCGCTCGCGGTCGAGGCAGACGAGGTAGGGGAGGCCGGCGCCTTCGCCTTCGGCGCCCAGCCGCGCCAGCCAGCGCTCCTCGGTCACCAGCACCGCCGCCGCGGCGTCGTCGAGCGCCTGGCGCAGCCGCTCCGGCGGATGGGCCGGATCGAGCGGCACGTAGGCTCCCCCCGCGCCGAGGATGCCGAGCAGCGCCACCACCATCTCGGGAGAGCGTTCGACGCAGAGCCCCACCCGCACCTCGGGTCCCACGCCGACGAGGCGGAGGTACCGTGCCAGCTGACGGCTGCGCCGCGCCAGCTCGCCGTAGCGCAGCGTCGCTCCCTGGCCGCGGACCGCCACCGCGTCCGGGCGCCGCGCGGCATGCCAGTCGAACAGCTCGCCGACCGTCAGCGCCGCCGGGCTCAGGGTGGCCGTCGCCCGGGGCTCGTCGGCCCACTCGACGAGCAGCTGGTGGCGCTCGCCCGGGCCGAGCAGCGGCAGCCGGTCGATGCCGCCCGGCGCGTCCGCGTTGACGTCATCGGCGGCAGCCGCGGCGATTGCCGCGAGCAGGGTATGGAGCTGCTCCGCCAGCCGCCGGACGGTCGCGGCGTCGAAGAGATCGGAGCTGAGCTCGAAGGCGAGGGCGAGCCCTTCGCGCCGCTCGACCGCGTCGAGGGTCAGGTCGAACTTGGCGGTGCCCGTGTCGAGCTCGCAAAGCTCGATCGCGAGCGGCCCCAGCCGCACCGGCGCCAGGCCGTCGCTCCAGGCGTTCTGCAGCACCAGCATCACCTGGAAGATGGGCGTCGTGGCGAGATCGCGCTGCGGCGCCAGCGCCTCCACCAGCCTCTCGAACGGCATGCCCTGGTGGGCGAAGGCAGCCAGGCTCACCTGGCGCACCCGGTCGACCAGGGCGGCAAAGCTCGGAGCGCCGGAGAGGTCGGCGCGCAGCGCCAGCGTGTTGACGAAGCAGCCGATCAGCCCTTCGACGTCCAGCCGCTCGCGGTTGGCGATCGGCACGCCCACCACCAGGTCGTCCTGCCCGGTGATGCGGTGGAGCAGCACGTCGAAGGCGGCGAGCAGCGTCATGAACAGCGTCGCGCCCTGGCGCAGCCCGAGCTGTCGCAGGCCCGTCACGACGCCAGGCGGCATCAGCGTGCGCAGGCGCCGGCCGCGGTAGGTCCGCAGCGCCGGGCGCGGGCGGTCGGGCGGCAGCTCGAGCACGGCTGGCGCGCCGGCCAGCGCCTGCCGCCAGTAAGCGAGACCCGCTGCGAGCGCCTCCGCCTTCAGGCCGGCGCGTTGCCGCCGCGCGAACTCGGCGTACTGGATCGGCAGCTCGGCGAGCGGCGAGGGCGCGCCGGTCGAGAAGGCCGCGTAGAGCGCCGCCAGCTCGCGCACGAAGATCGGCACCGACCAGCCATCGGCGACGATGTGATGCAGCACCAACACGAGCAGATGGTCGGCGGGGCCGAGCCGCAGCAGGACGGTGCGCAGCAGCGGTCCGGCCGCAAGGTCGAAGGGCTGGCGGCCGATGCCGCCGCCGAGACGCATACCCTCCCCGGCGGGGTCCTGCACGGC
>DATKFK010000316.1:0-4567 GCA_035544375.1 Thermoanaerobaculia bacterium | reverse complement strand
GTGGAGGAGGCCAGGGACCTGGTCAGCCAGGACCGCGCCAACCTGGAGCGCGCCGAGACCGATCTGAGGAAGACGATCATCTATGCTCCGATCAGCGGCCAGGTGATCGCGCTCAACGCCAAGGAAGGCGAGGTGGTGGTTTCCGGCACGATGAACAACGCGGCGTCGGTGATCGGCACCATCGCCGACATGAGCGAGGTGCTGGCCGAGGTGGACGTCGACGAGACCGAGATCGTGCAGGTGCGGCTCGGCCAGCGCGCCGGCCTCAAGGTGGACGCGCTGCCCAACCGCGTCTACCATGGCAGGGTGACCGAGGTGGGCAGCTCCGGCTATGGCCGCCCGGCGCAGCCCGACGTGACTTTCTTCAAGGTGAAGCTGCTGCTCGACGACAGCGACCGGCAGCTGCGGTCCGGAATGTCGGTGCGCGCCGAGATCGCGACCCAGACCGACAAGGGAGCGCTGGTGGTGCCCATCCAGGCGGTGGTGGAGCGGGCGCCGCTCGCCGCCGCGCCCGGCCGGGACGCCGAGGAGGTGAAGGTGGTTTTCGTCGCCGCCGGCGGCAAGGCCCGCCAGCGCGAGGTGCGGACGGGCATTTCCGACGAGACGCACGTCGAGGTCGCGGCCGGCCTGCGGTCCGGCGACCAGGTGGTGACCGGCCCCTACCGGTCGCTGCGCGATCTCAAGGACGGCGATCCGGTGCGGATCACGACGCCAGCCGCGGGCGGCAGCGGCGAGGACCAGGACAAGCAGCCGGGCGGCGGGGACGGCGAGCAGGCAGGCGGCAGGGGGAACGGCTGATGGCGGGGCTGATCGATCTGGAAGACGTCTACAAGATCTACGACATGGGGGCCGAGAAGGTGCACGCCCTGAACGGCATCGATCTGCACATCGAGCGCGGCGAGTACGTGGCGATCATGGGCGCTTCGGGCAGCGGCAAATCGACGCTGATGAATCTGCTGGGCTGCCTCGACACTCCCAGCTCCGGCAGCTACCGGCTCAACGGCGTGGCCGTCGAGGAGCTCGACGACTCGCAGCTCGCCGCCATCCGCAACCAGGAGATCGGCTTCGTCTTCCAGACGTTCAACCTGCTGCCGCGCACCGACGCGCTGCACAACGTCGAGCTGCCGCTGATCTATGCCGGCGTCCCGCGCCGCGATCGGCGGGAGCGCGCCAGCCAGGCGCTCGAGCGGGTCGGCCTGGCCGACCGCATGCACCACAACCCCAACGAGCTGTCGGGCGGCCAGCGGCAGCGCGTGGCGATCGCCCGGGCGCTGGTGAACGAGCCTTCGCTGCTGCTCGCCGACGAGCCGACCGGCAACCTCGATTCCGCCACCTCGGTGGAGATCATGGAGCTCTTCGACCAGCTGCACGCCGGCGGCAACACCGTGGTGCTGGTCACCCACGAGCTCGAGATCGCCGAGCACGCCTGGCGGCGCGTCAGCCTGCGCGACGGCAAGGTGCTTTCCGACGCGCCGACGGAGCGGTCCGCGGCGAGCGGTCCGGCCCCTGGGGACGGTGGTGCCCACGACGCAGGCGTCGCCGGCGGCGCCGGCACTGTCCCTGTCGCCGACGGCGCCCGCGAGCCGGGCGGCGCCGCCGGCGGGCAGGGCGCCGGCGCCTCCGACGTCGCCGGGTAGGGCCCTGGGGGCTGGCGGTGGTCGTTCTCGAGAACCTCCGCATCGCACTCGCGGCGCTCCGGGCCAACGGCCTGCGCTCGCTGCTCACCACGCTGGGCATCATCATCGGCGTCGCCGCGGTGGTGGCGGTGGTGTCGGTGGTGCAGGGCCTGCAGCGCCTGGCGACCGACGTCTTCCAGGGGGTCGGCGCCACCTTCGTGCACGTCGAGGTGAACCAGGACCGGCAGCGCGGCCCCGGCTTGATCGCCAGGCAGGTCAAGCTCACCGCCGAGGACGCCCAGGCGGTCCGGGAGCAGGTGCCCGGCATCCGCTACTACACCCGCGTCGCCGCCGGCGGCGCCCAGGTCAAGTACGCCGAGCGGCGGCACCAGCCCGGCAGCGTGATGGGGGTCGACGAGGCCTACCAGGAGGTGATGGATCACACCGTCGAACGCGGGCGGTTCCTGTCGCGGCTCGACCTCGAGAACCACCGCAAGGTGGCGGTCGTCGGTCCCAAGATCGTCGACAAGCTGAGGCTCGGCCGCGAGCCGCTGGGCAAGGAGATCTACGTCGGCAACCTGCCGGTGATCGTGGTCGGGGTGATGGAGGCCAAGGGCGAGACGCTGGGCACCGACCTCGACGATCGGGTCTTCCTGCCGTTCGGCACGGCCCTCCAGCTGTTCGGGCGCGCCGCCGCCGACCGGGTGGAGATCGATCTGCAGGCGACGGCGACGGGCCAGGTGGACGCGGTCCGCGATGCCATCCGCCGGCTGCTGCGGCGGCGGCACCGGCTGGCGGCGGGGCGGCCCGACGACTTCCGCATCGTGGTCCAGGACGAGCTGCTCAAGCAGATCACCGGCTTCCTGTCCGGGGTGACGGCGGTGGTGGGCGGCGTGGTGGCGATCTCGCTGATGGTCGGCGGCATCGGCATCATGAACGTGATGCTGGTGTCGGTGACCGAGCGCACGCGCGAGATCGGCGTGCGCAAGGCGGTGGGAGCGCGGCGCCGCGACATCCTGCTGCAGTTCCTGATCGAGGCGGTGGCCCTGTCGCTGGTCGGCGGCGTGGCCGGCCTGGCGCTGGGCTATGGCCTCGGCGTCCTGGTGGTGGCGGTGGTGCCGGTCCATCTGCCGCCGGCGCACGTGCCGTTGTGGGCGGTCGTGCTGGCCTTCGGTTTCTCGGCGGCGGTGGGGATCTTCTTCGGCATCTATCCCGCCGGCAAGGCGGCGCGGCTCGACCCCATCGAGGCGCTGCGCTATGAGTGACCGCGCGGATTGGCGGGCCTCGTGATCCTTTTCGAGAACCTCCGGCTCGCGATGCGAGCGATCGCCGCCAACAAGCTGCGCTCGATCCTCACCACCCTGGGCATCGTCATCGGCGTCGCCGCGGTGATCGCCGTGGTCTCGGTGGTGCAGGGCCTGCAATTCCTGGTCACCGGCATCTTCGAAGGGGTGGGCGCCACCTACGTCATCGTCTTCCCGCTGCGCCCCGAGCTGCCGCAGGAAACGCGCGCCCGGCAGGTCAAGCTCACCTGGGCGGACGGCCAGGCGATCCGCGCGCAGGTGCCGGGCATCCGCGACATCACGCCGCTCGTCGCCGGCGCCTCCGAGGTCAAGTACGGCGACCGCCAGCGCAAGCCGGACTTCGTCATCGGCGTCGCCGAGAGCTACCAGGACGTGATGAACCACAGCGTCGAGACCGGGCGCTTCTTCTCGAAGATCGACGTCGAGGCGCAGCACAAGGTGGCGGTCCTCGGCAGCAAGATGGTCGACGGGCTGGGGTTGGGCGCCAAGCCGATCGGCAAGCAGGTCTACGTCGGCAACTATCCGGCGACGGTGATCGGCGTCATGGAGCACAAGGGCCAGGCGCTGGGCCAGGACCTCGACAACCTGGTGTTCGTGCCTTTCGACCAGGCGGTGCTGCTGTTCGGGCGCGAGGCCACCGACCAGGTGCAGCTGCGCCTGCAAGCCGCGAGCGCCGACCGCGTCGACCAGGTGCGCGACGGCATCAGGCAGCTGCTGCGCCGCCGCCACCGGCTCGGCAAGGACGACGCCGACGACTTCAGGATCATCGTCCAGGACGAGATCCTCAAGCAGGTCACCGGGTTCCTGTCGGGGCTCACGGCGGTGATCGGCGGCGTGGTGGCGATCTCGCTGCTGGTCGGCGGCATCGGCATCATGAATATCATGCTGGTGTCGGTGACCGAGCGCACCCACGAGATCGGCCTGCGCAAGGCGGTGGGAGCCAGGCGCCAGCACATCCTGCTGCAATTCCTGATCGAGGCGATGACCCTGTCGCTGGTCGGCGGCCTGATCGGCCTGGCGCTGGGCTACGGGCTGGGGGCCCTGGTCACCGCCGTGGTGCCGGCCCAGCTGCCGCCGGCCCACGTGCCGCTGTGGGCCATGGCGCTGGCCGTGGGGTTCTCGACCCTGGTCGGGGTCTTCTTCGGCATCTATCCGGCCGGCAAGGCGGCGCGGCTGGATCCGATCGAGGCGCTGCGGGTAGAGTAGACTCGGCGACAGTCTTTCATTTCATTCATGTCTCGAGGTGCCGAGAGCTGACCCGCGTGGTCAGGAGGCAGCCCTCGGCTGGAAGGACTTCTCGAAGCCAGGCAAGGAGAGAGCTGCCATGAGCGCAGAGCCACCCGCCACGGCGACCGCCCCCACGTACTCCATCGTGATGGTCACCCACGACACGCTCGACGTTACCCGCATCGCCACACTCCGGACCCTGCGGCACACGGCCGGTCAGAGCGCCAGGCTGATCGTGGTGGACAACGCTTCGAGCGACGGCAGCGCGCAGTGGCTGCGCCTGCTGGCCCGGCGGGGGGACCTCGAGCTGATCGAGACCGGGACCAACCTGGGACACGGCCCCGGGCTCGAGCTCGGCCGGCGCCGGACACGCTCCCCCTACCTGGTGACCCTCGACAGCGATGCCTTCCCGATCTCCGA
>DATKFK010000315.1:0-3486 GCA_035544375.1 Thermoanaerobaculia bacterium | reverse complement strand
AGCGCTGCCCGCGCCCGAAGCCCACTCCGGGCAAACCTATGTGGCTCCCCGCAACGCCGCCGAGCAGGCTCTCGCCGGCATTCTGGCCGGCGTGCTCGGCCTCGACCGCGTCGGCATCGATGACAACTTCTTCGAGCTCGGCGGCGACTCGTTGCTGGCCACGCGGGCAGTCGCCCGCGCGCAATACGAACTCGGTGCCGACCTGCCACTGCGAACCCTGTTCGAGGCCCCGACTGTCCGCCGCCTGGCCGATTTTTTGCGGATGGCGCCCACTGCGTTTGCACCGGCTATGGAAAAGGTCGCGCGCGACCAGCCGCTGCCCCTTTCGCATGCGCAGGAGCGGCTGTGGTTTCTGGAGCAGCTGGGGCTTGTTGGGGGCGGCTACAATATTGGGCTGGCGGTGCGGCTGGTGGGCCGGCTGGAGATCGCGGCACTGGCGGCGGCGCTGGGTGAGGTGGTGCGCCGGCACGAGGCGCTGCGCACCCGCTTTGCGAGCCGCGACGAGGCAGCGGTCCAGGTGATCGATCCGCCGTGGCCGGTAGCGCTGGAGCCGCTCGCGGTGACGCCGGATCAGGCCGGCGAACAGACATGCGCCATCATGCAGCAGCGGTTCGATCTCGCCGAGGACCGGCTGCTGCGCGTCGCGCTGCTGCGGCTCGCCGCCGACCAGCACGTGCTGGTGCTGGCGATGCATCACGTCGTCTCCGACGGCTGGTCGATCGGCGTGCTGGTGCGTGAGGTCGAGGCGCTGTATGCCGCCTTCGCGCGGGGCCAGCCCTCGCCGCTGCCGGAACTGCCGGTCCAGTACGCCGACTATGCGGTGTGGCAGCGGCGCTGGCTTGCCGATGGCGCGCTCGAGCGGCAGCTCGGCTACTGGACCGATCAGCTCGCCGGAGCACCGGCCGCCCTGGAGCTGCCGACCGACCGGCCGCGCCCGGCGGTGCCAAGCTTCCGCGGCGCCGTGCATCACTTTACCATCGACGCCACCCGCACCGCCGCCCTCGCCAACCTGGCGCGCCAGGACGGCGTTACCCTGTTCATGCTGCTGCTCGCCGCCTTCCAGGTACTGCTGGCGCGCTGGAGCGGCCAGTACGACGTGGTGGTCGGAACCCCCATTGCGGGACGCACCCGCGCCGAGACCGAGGGCCTGATCGGCTTCTTCGTCAACATGCTGGCGCTGCGCAGCCGGCTCGACGGCGCAGCCTCGTTCCGCTCCGTGCTGCACGGCGTGAAGGCCGCTGCGCTGGACGCCTATGCCCATCAGGACCTGCCGTTCGAGAAGCTGGTCGAGGCGCTTCATCCGATCCGTGACTTGAGCCGCGAGCCGATCGTCCAAGCCGTGTTCGCGCTGCAGAACATGCCGCAGCAGCCGACCCGCATGGCCGGCCTCGTCATCGAACCGTTCGACACCGGCCCGGTGCCCGCCAAGTTCGATCTCGAACTCTCCATGGTCGAAGCCGACGGCGCGCTGGCCGCCTCCATCGTCTATGCGACCGACCTGTTCGACGCCGCCACCATCGAGCGGCTGGCCGGCCACTTCGCGCGGCTGCTCGATGCCATCGTGGCGGATCCGCAGCGCCGCATCGCGGAACTGCCGCTGCTCGGCGAAGCCGAGCGCCGGCAGCTCGCCGCCTGGGCCGGCACCGTCGCGCCCTTTCCCGAGGACCGCTGCCTGCAGGATCTGTTCGCCGCGCAGGCCGCCCGCACCCCCGACGCGCCGGCGGTCATCTGTGAGGATCGCACGCTCAGCTATCGCGAGCTTGACCGACGCGCCAACCGGCTCGCCCATCATCTGTGCGCCCTCGGCGTCGGGCCCGACGTCGTGGTCGGCCTGAGCATGACGCGCTCGCCCGACCTGGTGGTCGGCGTGCTCGGCATCCTCAAGGCCGGCGGCGCCTACCTGCCGCTCGATCCCGGCTATCCGGCCGACCGCCTCGCCTACATGCTGGCCGATGCCCGGGTGCCGGTTCTGCTCACGCAAAGCCCGCTGGTTGACCGCCTGCCGGTCCATGCCGCCACCCTGGTGCGGCTCGATGCCGACGCCCCGCAAATCGCCCGATGGCCCGACACGCCGCCGCCGGGCGCCACCGATCCGCACCATCTCGCCTATGTGATCTACACCTCCGGATCGACCGGCCGCCCCAAGGGCGTGATGATCCCGCACCGCGGCGCCATGAACCTGGCCGAGGCGCAACTCACCCGCCTGCCGCTCGGTCCCACCGACCGCATCCTGCAATTCGCCTCGATCAGCTTCGATGCCGCCGTGTGGGACCTGCTGATGGCCTGGCGCGCCGGCGCCGCCCTCGTCCTCGCCGACCCGCACGACCTCATGCCAGGCGAGCCGCTGCGCGAACTGATCACCCGCCAGCGCATCACCACCGTGCTGCTGCCGCCCTCGGCGCTCGCCGCCCTGCCGGTCGCCGAACTCTCCTGCCTGACCACCCTGCTGGTCGGCGGCGAGGCCTGCGCGGCCGAACAGCTGCGGCCATGGCTCGCCGGCCGCACCGTGCTCAACGCCTATGGGCCGACCGAGGCGAGCGTGTGCACCACCCTGTTCGACTGCGGCCCCGACCAGCGCCGACCGCCGATCGGCCGCCCGCTCCCCAACACCCGCACCTATGTGCTGGACCAGCGGCTCGAGCCAGTGCCGATCGGCGTTGCCGGCGAGCTGTTCATCGGCGGCGCCGGCTTGGCGCGCGGCTATCTGGCCCGCCCCGCCCTCACCGCCGAGCGGTTCGTGCCCAACCCGTTCGCGCCCGGCGAGCGGCTCTACTGCACCGGCGACCGGGTGCGCTGGCGCGCCGATGGAGAACTCGAGTTCCTCGGCCGCCTCGATACCCAGGTGAAGATCCGCGGCTTCCGCATCGAGCCGGGCGAGATCGAAGCCGCCCTGCTGGCGCAACCCGGCATCGAGCACGCCACCGTCATTGCCCGCGACGATGCGGTCGGCAAGCGTCTCGTCGCCTATCTGGTCGGACGCGCCGACGCCGTCGCTGATGCCGGCGAGCTGCGCCGAAAGCTGCAGCAGACCCTGCCCGACTACATGGTGCCGGCCGCCTTCGTCACCCTCGACCGCCTGCCGCTGACCCCCAACGGAAAGCTCGACCGCACCGCCCTCCCGGCTCCCGAGTGGAACGCCGGCGCCGACTACCTCGCACCCCGCAACCCACTGGAGAACATCCTCGCCGGCCTGTTCGCAGAACTCCTCGGCATCAACCGCGTCGGCGTCAACGATAACTTCTTCGAAGCCGGCGGGCATTCGCTGCTCGCCATGCGGCTCGTCAGTCACGTGCGGGCCACCTTGGGCGTGTCGCTGCCGGTCCGCGCGATTTTCATGAGCCCGACCGTCGCCGAGCTCGCCATCCACACCGAGCAGGCGCTGACGAACGAGATCGAGACGATGACGGCCGAGGAGATCGAGGCCGCACTCGGGCTGGGGATGGCAGCCGAGGCCGGCGCGCGTCCACCACAATGACAGGGAGCTTG
>DATKFK010000314.1:0-3483 GCA_035544375.1 Thermoanaerobaculia bacterium | reverse complement strand
GGCGCAGCCTGCCATGGAGGTCAGTAGCGATCTCGGCGCGGCGGAGGAGGGTGTGGAGGGCCTTGGCGAGCGGCGCCTGGTCGAGGTGGGTGGCGGCGGCGAGCTCGTCAGGCGCGAGGCCGGGACGGAGGGCCAGGGCGGTGAGGACACTCCATTCGGCGGGGGAGGCGACGGCGCCGGCTCCCGCTCGCAGCAGCTCGAGGAGCTGGGGCTTGAGGGCGCGGACGCGGGCGAGGAGGTCGGGGCTCAAGGCCGATCGCGGGTAGAGATCGAGACTGGCGCCGGCGGGGGAGACGACGACGCCGCGGGTGAGGAGCTCGGACAGGAGTTCGGCGGCAGGGTTCATATGGTCACCTTCTCATCGGCGGGAGGCGCGAGGGGCGGCGGCTCCTCGGACGGTTCGGGACGAAGGGGGCCAGCATGGCCCGAAGGGGGCCAGGTTTGCGGATGGCGCTCTTCGGTGGAGGTTGGCGTGGTTTCTACGGCTGGGAGGGACCAGAGCCAGACGCTGCCGGTGCCGAAGCCCTGGCGGATGGTGCGGACACCTTCGCGGCGCTTGGCTCGCTTCAAGGTGCGCTCGGCGACGCCGGCCTCGCGGGCGGCGGCTAAGACGGCGCGGGCGGGAAGGGTCTCGGAATTGGCGAGGATGTCGCGAAGGAAGAGACGGGCCTCCTGCTCGGCGCCGGCGTCGTCCGTTTGGAGCTCGGCGGCGAGGAGGTCGTTGGCGGTGAGGACGGAGGGTCCCTCCCAGACGAAGGACTGGCCGTCAAAACGGTAGCCGAGGGTGGGGCCGGCGGCGGCGAGGTTGGACTTGATGTGGACGAGGGCGTGACGGGTGGGGTCGTCGGGGCCGGAGCCGGCGAGGAGGACGGAACGGGCGGCGGCGATGAAGTCGACGGAGCCCTGGCCGGCGTAGATGCAGCGGCTGGCGCGGGCCTTGGTGATGTGGCGCAGGACGAGGAGAGCGCAGGCGTGGCGCTGGGCGAGGCGGAGAAGAGGAGCGAGGACCGAACGCACCTCGTTCGGGCGGTAGATGTCGGTCTTGGCGCCGAGGAAGGCCTGGATGGGATCGATGACGATGAGGCGGGCGCGGTAGGCGGGGACGAGCTCGTCGATCTTGGCCACGTCGGCGGGCTGGGAGAGGTCGACGGGGAAGTCGAAGGCGTCGTAGGTCCAGATGCGGGAGCAGTCGGCGCCGAGGAGGTCGAGGCGGGGACGGAGGACGTCTTCGGCGGGGTCCTCGGTGAAGAAGATGGTGGTGAAGGGCTCGAAGGAGGCGGTGCCGGGGAGACCTCGGCCGTGCGAGCCGGCAGTGGCGATGGCGGCGGTGAGCCAGCTCTTGCCCTGGCCGGGGTCGCCGTCCAGGAGGGTGAGCTTGCCGAGGGGGAGATACGGCGCCCATAGGAAATGGACGGGCCGGGCGGTGACCTCGCTGAGGCGGCGGACGCGGGGCGGGGCGGGGCGAGGCTGGAGCGCGGCGGAGGCGATCGTGGGTACTGGCGAGGAGGGAGCGGAGGGGTCGGGCAGGACGGCGCCAGCAGCCGAGGCCTGAGCTCCGGGAGTGGAGGCGAGGGCGCCGGCGGCGGGGGAGTGAGCGCCGGCGCCTGCATCGGCGGGCGTGGCGGTCAGCGCGGATACAGGGTCGAGAACGGCGGTGTTGCCCCCGGGTGGCTGGTGGCGTGGAGTTCCGGGAGCGGATCGCGGTCGCGTGCCAGGTTTGATTGTGGCAGGGCTTGCGAGGTTTGGACCTGGATCGACGCCGGGGTTTCTGGAGGCGGCCACGTCTGCCGGCGGCCGGTCCGTGGCCGGGAGTGTGGTGGCAACTGCAGCGGATGGCCGGTCCATGGCAGGGAGCGCGGTGGCCACGGGCGCGGCTGAATGGCTGGGAGATTTGGGATCTGCCGCGGGTGGCGCCGGAGCGGTATCGGCGGTGCGGCGCGCTTGCGCCAGCGCGACGAGCTGGTCACGGATGGCGTCGTTGGCGAGGCCGTCGGCACGGCGGGCGGCGACCCAGTCGGAGACGTCGCCCTTGTCCGGGAGGCCGGGGAGCTCGAGGCGGCTGAGGCTGACGGCGACGGGTTCGAGCGATCGGGCAACCTCGTCCATGTGGTGGCGCCCGGGCTCGTCGTTGTCGGGGAGGAGGACGACGCGGGCGCCGCGGAAGGCTTGGCTGTATTCAGGACGCCACTTGCCGGCGCCGCCGGCGTGGGTGGTGGCGGCGAGGCCGAGGGCGATGAGGGCGTCGGCGTCTTTTTCGCCCTCGGTCAGGAAGATCATGGCGTGCTGTTCGATGGCCTGGAGGATCTCGGGAAGGCGGTAGAGGACGCGCTCGACCCCTTGCAGGTTCCAGCGCCAGGCGGCGCCGGCGGGACGGCGGCAGGCGAAGGCCTTGGGGACGAAACGGACCACCTCGTAGAGGAGCCTGCCGGTGGCGTCGCGGTAGGGGTAGACCGCGGCGATGGCCCGCGGCGGTGGCGATGGCGGCGAGGGCGGTTGGGACGACGACGATGGCGGCTGGGGCACGGCCTCGCCCAAACGCTCGGCGAGATCGCGCCAGCCACCTCCCTGATGGCAGACGTCGCAGAACCACGTCGACTTGCTGGGGTTCCAGCGCGCTGAGGGCCGGCGGTCGTCGTGAGCGGGACAGAGAAAGCGGATCTATAGTCCTTCGCGGCGGCCGCGCCGCTCCATGATGCGCCTTTCGAGGCGCGGGAGGTCGGGGTGCTGGAGGGCGTCTGCCATCAGGGAGGGGTCCGGAGTCAGGGGACGAAAGGGCGCGGGGCGCGGCGCCTCTGGACGGTGACGGCGGCGCCGGCGAGGCCGAGAGTGAGGACGATGAGGCCCCAGCCTCCGAGCGTGGGAATGGCTTGGGGAGGCGCTTGGGTGACCGTGACCTGGACGGCGGTGGGGTCGTCGACCTGGGGCGTCGTGGGATCGTCGGAGGCGTCGGCCGGGATGTTGGCGCCGGTGGTTTGGGCCTGGGCGGAAAGGATGGTGGTGCCGTCGGGGAGGCCGGGGTCGATGCGGCAGGCGAAGGTGATGGTGGCGACCTGGCCGGCGGGCAGATCGCCGATGGCGACGACGACGGTGGCGTCGTTCGGGGCGTTGCCGGTGGTGACGGTGCCGTGGTCGGTCGAGACGGAGCCGGCGACGAGCGTCTCGTGCGGATCGAGGGTGAGGGTGGCGACGAGGGCGGCGAGGGTGGCGTTCTCGGTGTTGGGCACGACGAGCGAGTACTGGAGGGCGTCGCCCGGATGGGCGATGCCGCCGGTGATGGCGACGGCGGATGGAGTGACCGCGAGGGTGGTGTCGGTCGCGAGGACTGGCGGCGTGGCGGCGTTGGCGCAGGCGGAGAGGCCGCCGGCGGTGGTGGCGCAGGCGGTGTTGTCGATGACCACGGCGGGCGGCAGGACGGCGTCGGCGGTGACCGCGAAGACGGCGCTGGCGGCGGCTCCGGCGGCGAGGCCGGGGAAGGTGAGGGTG
>DATKFK010000313.1:0-4103 GCA_035544375.1 Thermoanaerobaculia bacterium | reverse complement strand
CCCGGGCGCCGGCGGCGGCGGAGCCGGTGTGCCGACCGTGGAGGCCGGCGGCGTCGCCGAGGCAGCCACCGGCGGCGGGCCCGGCCTGGCGGGCACGCCGGTGCCCGGAACCGGCGTGCTGGCCGGGCTCGGAGGCGGCGTCGCGGGCCCGGCGGTGGCGCCCGGCGCCAGCTTGGCGATGACCGCCGCCGAGAGGCCGGCGCGCGTCAGGTCCTCGACCGTGGAGTACGGCCGCGCGGCGATGATCTTCTTGGCAGTCGCCGGCCCGACGCCGGGCAGCGTCTCCAGATCCTTCGCGCTGGCGTTGTTGAGATCCACCTTCGGCTGCGACGGCGGCACGCTCAGGTCGGTGCCCTGGCGCGACCCACGGGCCGTCTTCGGCCCCGCGGCGCCGCGCAGCGGCGGCGTGGCGGCAGCTCCGCCTGCCGGCGCGGCGGCGGGTGCGGCGGCGGCCGCGGGCGAACCACCGGACACGGTCACCAGCGGCGTGATCTTCTGGATGGTCTTCGCCGGCACGCCGGCGCGGGCCAGGTCGCCGACACTGGCATAGGGACGGCCGGCGATGATCTTCTTCGCCGTCGCCGCCCCGACGCCCGGCAGCGTCGTGAGGTCTTTTTCACTGGCGGTGTTGAGGTCGACGAGCGCGGCCGGCGCGGCGGCGCCGCTGCCCTTCGCCGCGGGCGCGGCCGATGCGGGCGCCGCCGCCGGCAGGCAGGCCAGCAGGGCGATTGCCGCCGCCAGGCCGGCGCCGTGCGGCCACGATCTATTGCGCGATGTGCTCATTGCCATCTCCTTCTCCATGGACTGGCACAGCTGCCAGGCAGTCAGATGCGACAGGAAGATCCAAGGCGGCGAGCCTATCATTTCAGCTCCATCGCCCGCGGAGATCCCTGGCAGGCTGCTGGCCAGGGGACTCCCCCTCCCCTTCGCTGCGGCCAACGGTTGCGCTGGAGGATAGAATCGCCGGCGTGAGCGGAGACGCCATGGACCGTCAGGGCTTGCTGGCCGGTTTCCGCGCCACGCGCGCCCTCAGCCTCGAGCTCTGCCGGCCGCTCGCGCCCGAGGACTTCCGCATCCAGTCGATGCCCGACGTCAGCCCCCCCTGGTGGAACCTCGGCCACACCTCCTGGTTCTTCGCCAAGAACATCCTCGAGCCGTTCGGGCGCTATCACCCCGACGACGCCCGCCTCGAGTACGCCCTCAACTCCTACTACGAGTCGCTGGGCCCGCGCCTGGCCCGCGACCACCGCGGGCTGGTCACCCGTCCCACGACCGACGAGGTCTACCGCTTCCGCGCCTCGGTCGATGAGCGCCTCGCGGCGCTGATCCACGAGGTGCCGGACGGCGACCTGCCGCGCCTGCGCTTCCTCGCCTACACCGGCATCCAGCACGAGCAGCAGCACCAGGAGCTGCTGGTGACCGAGATCAAGCACATCCTCGGCGCCAACGTCCCCGAGCTGCGCGAGCCCTACCTCGAAGGCCGGCAGCCCAGGGACAGGGCGCCGGCCCCCCCGGCGCCGTTGCGGTTCGTCCCCTTTGCCTCCGGCCTGCGCCGGTTCGGCAACCTGGAAGGTGGCTGGTGCTGGGACAACGAGATGCCGGTCCACAAGGCGTGGCTCGACGACTACGCGCTCGCCGACCGCCTGGTGACCAACGGCGAGTACATCGAGTTCATCGCCGCCGGCGGCTATGCCGACCCGCTCCTCTGGCTCGCCAACGGCTGGGCGCGAGCCAGGGATGCCGGCTGGTCGGCGCCACTCTACTGGGAGCGCGACGCCGCGGCGGGCCAGGACCGCTGGCAGCAGTGGACCCTGGCCGGCTTGCGCGGCCTCGACCTCGACGAGCCGGTCTCCCACGTCAGCTTCTACGAGGCCGACGCCTTCGCCCGGTGGCGGGCCCGCGCCGGCGGCGAATGGAGCGGCACCCGCCTGCCCACCGAGCGCGAATGGGAGCACGCCGCGCGCGAGTCGGGTTTCCCCGGCGAGCCCTCCAACTTCCTCGACCCGCGGATCCTTCATCCCCGCGCCGCCGCCAACGGCCGCGGCCGCCACGAGGCCGGCGCCGGCGCCGGCGGACGCCTGTCGCAGATGGGCGGCGACCTGTGGGAGTGGACCACCAACCACTACGAGCCCTATCCGGGCTACCAGCCCTTCGACGGCGCCCTGATGGAGTACAACGGCAAGTTCATGGACAACCAGCGCGTCCTGCGCGGCGGCTCCTGCGCCACTCCCGCCGATCACATCCGCCCCAGCTACCGGAACTTCTGGCCTCCCGATACCCGCTTCCAGTTCACCGGCATCCGGCTGGCTCGCACGCTTTCTTAGTTAGCGGGTGCGGGGGAAGGGGACGCGCCCCCTCCCCTTCGCTTCGGCCAACAGGTTTCGTTCTGGCTGACTACCAGTGGGAGGTGCCGGGGGTACCCTTGAAGGGTCCTACCACGTCCGAGGTGATCCAGCCGCCGTAGAAGTCTCCGGGCTGCGCCTTGACAAGCTCCCCGTCGAGATAGCAGGCGTCCATCAGGTGCGGATAGAAAGCGATGTAGCCACGGATCTCCTTGTAGGGAACCGTGGGATCAGGGTAGTACCAGGCGGCGTTTTCCGCTCTGCGGCCGGCACCTGTGGGAGAGGCCGGGACAGCGACGTGGTAATAGCTCGCCAAGCCCTTCCACTCGCACCAACTGCGTTCATGGGAGGGCTGCAGGTACTCCCTGCGGACATCTTCGGGGGGCACGTAATAGACCGGCGGGTGGCTGGTCTCGAGCACGCGCAGGGATCGCCGGCTGCCGGCCAGCTGAACGCCGCCGAAATGGACTTCGACGAGTCGGGCCGTAGCCTCGAGCCGCGGCGGCCGCGGGTAGTCCCAGACCGATTCCTGGCCCGGGCCCGGCGGTTCCGCCTGCGGCGGTGAGCTGGCTCGCCGCTTCATCAGCTTGTTTCCTGGTTTTCCTCGAGGATTTGCCGTTGTCGCGGTCGTCTACGATTTGCGGCGCATCGTATCACAGGGCTCTCGCGCCGCGCTGTGTCCCTGGTCGCTCCGGTCCGCCATTGGCGCGTGCTAGTGTGGCCAAAAGGAGGCCAGCGTGAAACGTCGCAACGTCTCGAGCGGGGCGCCCTGGGAGCCGGTCGTCGGCTACTCACGGGCGGTGCGCGTCGGCCCCTACATCCACGTCGCCGGCACCACCGCCGTCGACGCCAACGGCGCCGTCGTCGCCCCCGGCAACGCCTATGCCCAGACCGTGGCGATCCTCGGCATCGTGGCCTCGGCGCTCGAACGCGCGGGCGCCCACCTTTCGGACGTGGTGCGCATCCGGCTGTTCGTCACCGACATCGAGCGCGACTGGGAGGCCATCGGCCGCGCCCACGGCGAGGTCTTCCGCAACATCCGGCCAGCCTGCACCATGGTCGAGGTGAGCCGCCTGATCTCTCCCGACATGCGAGTGGAGATCGAGGCCGACGCCATCACGTCCGATGGCAGCGACGCCGGCGACGATTAGACGCCAAGCGCCTTCGGATCCCCCCCCGCAACCCTCGGTCAGCTCGCCCCGGCTTGCCGCGCACGCTTCATGGTTTCCGCTGCCGCCAGCGGCGGCGCAGGCGCCAGGCCCCGCGCCAGGGACGGCGCAACCTCCAAGCCCGCCAGGGGCGAACCAGGCGCCGGCCACGACCCGAGGGAGGAGTTCCGGGACGCACGGCAGCCGGCCTCACCTTCCTGCCCGCGGTCTCGCCGGCAGGCTGGGGACAACCTTCATCGGGTGCTCCCGAAGCGCGATGGCTGGTCTACGGTCACGCGAAGCTATGCTCATACATCATAAAGATGCTGTCAAGGGGGCCGCGGCCGTGGGCATCTCAGGGGCTGTCAATGCGATTGCCGCATCAAGGCTCAACGCACGGCCAGCACGCGCGCCGTGAAGTCGGCCGGCGCGACGAAATCCTCGCGGCCGATGCGCCGCCAGTCGAAGGCTGCCACCAGCTCGGCCGGCCGGCGGGCGCGCGGTTCGTCCAGCAGTCCCAGGCTCCAGGCCAGGTAGCCCGTCAGCTGCTCCGGCCTGGCGCCGGCGGCGCGCAGACTGCCAAGCGTCAGCTCGGGGTGGCGCTTCGACAGCT
>DATKFK010000312.1:0-4613 GCA_035544375.1 Thermoanaerobaculia bacterium | reverse complement strand
CGTGCCCGATCCGTTCGCGGCCGCCCCCGGCGAGCGGATGTACCGCACCGGCGACCTGGTGCGTCACCTGCCCGACGGCCAGCTCGACTTCCTCGGCCGCCTCGACCACCAGGTCAAGATCCGCGGCTTCCGCATCGAGCTCTCCGAGATCGAAGAGGCGCTGGCGCGCGCGCCGGGAGTGCGCGCCGCGGCGGTGCTGGCCAGAGAGGACGCGCCGGGTGCGCGCCGCCTGGTCGCCTACGTGGTGCCCGCCGCGGCGCCGCCGTCACCGTCCGAGGAGGCCGCCTGGATCGAGGAGCTGCGCCAGTCGCTGCGCCGGCACCTGCCCGACTACATGCTGCCGGCGGCCTACATGGTCCTGCCGGCCCTGCCGCTCACCGCCAACGGCAAGGTGGCACGCCAGGCCCTGCCCGCGCCGCCGCTCGAGCGCCACGGCGGCAGCGACAGCTTCGTCGCGCCGGGCACCCCCGCCGAGGAGGCGGTCGCAGCCATCTGGGCCGAGGTGCTGGGCGTGGCGCGGATCGGCGCCGCCGACGATTTCTTCGCCCAGGGCGGACACTCGCTCATCGCCACCCGGGTGGTGGCCAGGCTGCGCGAGGCGTTCGGGCTCGAGCTGCCGCTGCTGCTCCTGTTCGAGGCCCGCACCGTGTCGGCGCTCGCCGCGGCCATCGAGCAGCTGCAGCTCGAACGCGTCGAGCGCGACGCCGGCGCCGACCTCGATCGCCTGCTCGACGAGGTGGACGGGCTCAGCGACGACGAGGTGGAGAGATTGGTCTCCAGCTTCGCGGGCCCGGCCGGGTCCGACGCGGTGATGCCATGAGCGCGCGACGCGGTGCCGGCGATCGCCTTGCCGCGCTCTCCCCGGCGCGGCGGCAGCTGCTGCTGCGGAAGCTGCGCCAGGAAGGGATCGACGGCGCCGGGACCGCGGCCGCGGCGCCGCCGCTGCGGCGGTTGCCGCGCGACGGCGACCTGCCGCTGTCGTTCTCGCAGCAGCGGCTTTGGTTCCTCGACCGCTTCCAGCCCGGGAACAACTTCTACAACCTGCCGGCGGCCTATCGCCTCGCCGGGCCGCTCCACATCGGCGCGCTCGCCGGCGCTCTGCATGCGATCGCGCGCCGGCACGAGATCCTGCGCACCACCTTCGATCTCGTCGATGGGCGGCCGGTGCAGCGCATCGCGCCGCCGCGGCCGCTGCCGATCCGCCGCATCGGCCTCGCCGCGCTGCCGGCGGGCCGCCGCGAAGGCGCGGCGCTGGCGGCCGCCGGCGGCGAAGGGCGCCGCCCCTTCGACCTGGCGCGCGGACCGCTGTTCCGCGTCACCCTGATCGAGATCGACGGCGGCGAGCGCCTGCTCATCCTGAACCTGCACCACATCGTCGCGGACGGCTGGTCGATCGGCGTGCTGCTCGGCGAGCTGTCGGCCCTCTATGGCGCCGCGCTCGCCGGTCGGCCGTCGCCGCTGCCCGAGCTGCCCATCCAGTACGCCGACTACGCCGCCTGGCAGCGGCAGATCCTCGAGGGCGAGGAGCTGGCCCGGCAGGCGGCGTACTGGCGCCAGCACCTGGCGGGGGCCCCGCCGCTGCTCGAGCTGCCGGCGGACCGGCCACGCCCGGCGGTGCAGAGCTTCCGCGGGCGGGTGTGCGCGTTCCGCTTCCCGGCCCCGCTGTCGCGCGCCGTCCGCGACCTCTGCCGGCGCCAGGACGTCACCCTGTTCATGACGCTGCTCGCCGGCTTCGAGGTGCTCCTAAACCGTCTCAGCGGCCAGGAGGACGTGGTGGTGGGGATCGGCGTCGCCAACCGCAACCGCGTCGAGACCGAGCCGCTGATCGGGTTCTTCATCAACACCCTGGCGCTGCGCACCGATCTGTCGGGCAACCCGACCTTCGCCGAGCTCCTGGGGCGCGTGCGCGCGGCCGCCCTGGCGGGCTACGCGCACCAGGACCTTCCCTTCGAGAAGCTGGTCGAAGAGCTGCGGCTCGAGCGGGCGCTCGACCGCAACCCGGTCGTGCAGGTGGCGTTCGTGCTGCAGAACACCCCCATGCCGCCGCTCGACCTGCGCGGCGCGGCCGCGTCGCCGGTGCTGATCCAGACGGCGGCGGCCAAGTTCGACTGGCTGCTGTCGCTCACCGACGAGGAGCCGCGGCTCACCGGCCTGCTCGAGTTCAACTCCGACCTCTTCGACCTCGCCACGGTGGAGCGCATGCTGGGGCAATACCAGCAGCTGCTCGCGGCGTTCGCCGCGGACCCGCTGCGGCGCATCCGCATGGTGCCGCTGTTCGCGGCCGAGGCGGCGCGGCGGCTCGGCCTCGAGCCCGAGCGCCTGGCCGCGGTCGCGCCGCTCAACACCACGCAGCGCGACCTCTTCCTCGACCACGCCCGCGACCCCGAAAGCGTCGTCTACAGCCTCGGCGTCTCGGCGCGCCTGCCGGCGGCGGTGGACCCCCGGCTCTGGCAGCAGGCCTGGGCGGCGGTGACCGCGGCCGAGCCGGTCACCCGCCTGCGCATCCTGGCGTGGCGCGGCGAGCCGCTGCAGGTCGAGGACCGCGCCCCGGCGCCGGCCTGCGAGGTCGTGGACCTGGCGGCGGCGCCCGCCTGGGAGGAGCTGCTGGCGCGGCGGGTCAAGGTCCCCTACCGCCTGGAGGCGGGTGGGCTCTGCCGCGGCTTCCTGGTGCGTGGCCTGCCGCAGGGGGACGTGGCGCTGCTCGCCTATCACCACATCGTCGCGGACGCCTACAGCGGCAAGCTGCTGCTCGAGCGCACCGCCGCCGCCTATGGCGCGCTGGCCGCCGGCCGCCGGCCGCCGGCCGCGCCGGCTGGTCCGCCGGCCTTCTTCGCCGCGGTCGGCGACAGCCTGGCCCGCTTCGACACCCACGCCGTCCGCGCCTTCTGGGCCGAGCGCCTGCGCCACGTCGCCCCGGTCCTTCCCCAGCCGGCGGCCCGCGCCCGCGCCGCGGCGCGCACCGCCGTGCGCCGCGTGACCGTCGGGCCGGCGGAGCTCGCCGAGCTGCGGCGGTTTGCCGCCGAACGCCTGTCGCTGGCCGCTTTGCTGCGGGCGATGGCCGGCGCCCTCCTCGACCGTCTCTTCGCGCCCGCCGGCGATCTCCTGCTCCATGACGTGGTGGGCGGCCGGCCGCGCGAGCACGCCGGCACCGCCGGCTGCTTCCACCAGGTCGTGCCGGTGGTCTTCCCGCGCCGCTCGCTCGGCCACGACCGCCCGGTCGCCGATCACCTGCGGGCGGCGCGCGAGTACCGCCGCCAGCTCGGCGACGCGCAGTACCTCTCGGTGCTCCTCGAGCGGCAGCTGGTCAAGGACGAGAAGCTCCGATTTTTCTACAACTTCTACAACTTCGCGCAGCTCGAGCTGCTCGGCGGCCGCACGGTGCTCGAGGTCCACGACTCCTTCCCCGCGGACGAGGTCCACCTCATCGTCAGCGACCGGGGCGACGAGGTGATGCTGAGCGTGTGGTGGCACGAGTCGAGCCTGCCGGACCTCGCGCTCCCCGAGCGGCTGCTGGCGATGGCGCTGCAGGCGGCCCGCGGCGCCTCCCGCCTGGGCGACCTCGAGGTCCTCTTCGCGGCCGAGCGCCGGCAGATCGTCGTCGCCTGGAACGCCACGGCCACCGCCTGGCCCGGGCCGCACAACCTGCAGCTGCTGCTCGAGGAGCAGGAGCGCCTGACGCCCGAGGCGGTCGCGGTGGCCTCTGCGGACGAGGCGCTCAGCTACCGGGAGCTCCACCGCCGCGCCAACCGTCTCGCGCATCTGCTGCGCGGCTCGGGCGTCGGCCCCGAGCAGGTGGTCGCCACCGCCGTCGAGCGGTCCCTGGACATGGCGGTGGCGCTGGTCGCCGTGATCAAGGCCGGGGGAGCCTACCTGCCGCTCGATCCGGACTATCCCGCCGAGCGGCTGCGCTACATGCTCGCCGACTCCCGTGCCGCGGTGCTGCTGGCCGGCGCGGCGGCCGGCGGCGGCGCGGCGCTGCAGGACCTCGGGGCCGCGGCAGCCGGCGTGCTGGATCTCGGCGCGCCGGCGACCGCCGCCGCCCTGTCGCGGCAGCCGGCGGCGCCGCCGGCCTGCCGCACCACGCCGGGCAGCCTGGCCTACGTGATCTATACCTCCGGCTCGACCGGCCGCCCCAAGGGGACCATGAACACCCACGGCGGCATCGTGAACCGCCTGCTCTGGATGCAGGACGCCTATCGCCTCACCGCCGCCGACCGGGTGCTGCAGAAGACGCCGCTCTCCTTCGACGTCTCGGTCTGGGAGGTCTTCTGGCCGCTCCTGACCGGCGCCTGCCTGGTGCTGGCCCGCCCCGAGGGGCACAAGGATGCGGCCTACCTGGTGCGGCTGATCGGCGAGCAGGGGATCACCACCCTGCACTTCGTCCCCGCCATGCTGGGCATCTTCCTCGCCCAGCCCGGGGTCGAGGTCTGCGGCAGCCTGCGGCGGGTGATCGCCAGCGGCGAGGCGCTGGCCCCGGAGCTCGTCGAGAGGTTCTGGGGCCGCCTGCCCTGCGAGCTGCACAACCTCTACGGGCCCACCGAGGCGGCGGTCGACGTCTCGGCCTGGGCCTGCCGCCGCGGCGACCGTCCGGCGCCGGTCCCGATCGGCCGGCC
>DATKFK010000311.1:0-4252 GCA_035544375.1 Thermoanaerobaculia bacterium | reverse complement strand
TGCCCTCGTCGCCGGGGGTGCCGGCGGCGGTCACCGCCGACACCCTCCTGGCCGACTACAACGACCTGGATGCCGTCGCGGCGCTGTTCGCCGCCCCTGCCGGCCATGACTGCCATGGCTCCGATATCGCCGCGGTGATCGTCGAGCCCATAGCCGGCAACATGGGCCTGGTGCCGCCGGTCCCCGGCTTCCTGCCCGGCCTGCGCCGGCTCTGCGACGAGCACGGCGCCCTGCTGATCTTCGACGAGGTGATGACCGGGTTCCGGGTGGCGTGGGGCGGCGCCCAGACCCTGCTCGGCGTCACCCCCGACCTGACCACGCTCGGCAAGGTGATCGGCGGCGGCCTGCCGCTCGCGGCCTACGGCGGCCGCCGGGACCTGATGCGGCAGATGGCGCCCGCCGGCCCGGTGTACCAGGCCGGGACGCTCTCCGGCAACCCGCTGGCGGTGGCCGCCGGCGGTGCGGCGCTCGGCGAGCTGGCGGCCGGCGGCGGCGAGGCCTATCGCTGGCTCGAGAGCGCCGGCGCCCGCCTGCAAGCGGGGATCGAGCAGGCGGCCGCGCGCCATGGCATCGCCTGCCGGGTCCAGCGCCAGGGGTCGATGCTGGGGCTGTTCTTCACCGCGGCGCCGGTGCGCCGGCTGGAGGACGTCGACGCCAGCGACCGCACCCGCTGGCAGCGCGTCTTCCACAGCCTGCTGCGGCAAGGGGTCCACCTGCCCCCTTCGCCCTACGAGACCTTCTTCCTGTCCACCGCGCACGGCGAGGCCGAGATCTCGGCCACCCTGGCGGCCTTCGACCACGCCTTCGCCGAGGAGGGCCGGGAGCGGCCGGCGCCCAGCTGAGCCAGGCTGCCGGGAAGCTTCCGCGCCCGGCCGGCGCACGGCTCGTCGCGCCCGGGGGCGGCGACGGCACGGTATAATGCAAGGCGGCAAGCACTTGCGCTGGCACGAGACCCGAATCCCTAAGGAGGGGTAATGACCCACATCATCACCGAACCCTGCATCGGCGTGAAGGACACGGCCTGCGTCGATGTGTGCCCGGTGGACTGCATCTACGGCAAGAACGAGGACTGGGAGATGCTGTACATCCATCCGGAGGAATGCATCGACTGCGGTCTCTGCGTCGACGCCTGCCCGGTGCAAGCCATCTATCCGCTGGAAGAAACGCCCGACAAGTGGAAGGCCTTCATCGCCAAGAACTACGAGCACTTCGGCTTCACCCCTCCCTGACCGCCGCCGGCATGCCGAGCCCCCCGGGTGGTACCCAGCGGGGGCGCCACCCCTGTCCCCCGCCCGGGGGAATGGAAAAAACTGCCGACCCGTTCTACAATGTGAGTACTGTGTACTCAAGCTTTGGCTCGACGGCCTGAGCGGCGGGCGAGTCCGGAGCAGGGCGCGGCAGGCGAGGCACTCCGGGAGCGGCGGCAGACGGGAGGAGATGGAATCCCTTGGAATACAAGGACTATTACGAGACCCTCAAGGTCAAGAAGGACGCCACTCAGGACGAGATCCAGAAGTCCTACCGCAAGCTGGCGCGCAAGTTCCATCCGGACGTCAACAAGAACCCCGACTCCGAGCGGAAGTTCAAGGAGATCGGCGAGGCCTACGAGGTGCTCAAGGACCCGGAGAAGCGCCAGAAGTACGATCAGTTCGGGGCTACCTGGAAGCAGAGCGGCGGCGTGCCGCCCGACTGGCAGGGGTTCGATTTCGGCGGCATGGGCTCGCGCGGCGGGACCGCCGGCTTCGACTTCCAGGACCTGGGCGGCGGCGGCGAGGGGTTCAGCTCCTTTTTCGAGATGCTCTTCGGCAGCGCCGGCGCCAGGGCCCGGCGGTCGCCGTTCGGCGGCGGCACCGGGGTGGACTTCGGTCCCCGGCCGGGGGCCGACGCCGAGGCCACGATCAGGCTGACCCTCGAAGAGGCGCTGCGGGGCGGCACCCACCAGTTCACCTACGCCGATCCGGTCACCGGCGAGCGCAAGAGCGTGTCGGTCAAGATCCCTGCCGGCGTGCGCAGCGGGCAGCGCATCCGGCTTTCGGGCCGCGGCCTGGCCGGGAGCGACGGCGGCGAGCGCGGCGACCTCTACCTGCGCATCGAGGTCGCGCCCGATCCCCGCTTCCGGGTCGAAGGCAGCGATCTCTACACCCCGCTGCCGGTCGCCCCCTGGGAGGCGGCGCTGGGAACGGAGGCGCAGGTCCAGACGCCGGAAGGGGGCGTCCGCGTCAAGGTGCCGGCGGGCTCCTCGACCGGCCGCAAGATCCGGCTGCGCGGGCACGGCCTGCCGCAGCAGGGATCGGCGCAGCGCGAGCGCGGCGATCTTTACGCCGAGATCAAGGTGGTGGTGCCGGAACAACTCACCGAGCAGGAGCGCAAGCTGTTCGAGGAGCTGCGCGACACCTCGAATTTCCAGGCGCGGCCGAGCTGAGACCGCACCGAAGGGTTGACATCATGGACATCAATCGTCTGACGCAGAAATCACAGGAGGCGTTCCAGAGCGCACAGGCGTTGGCGCTGCGTCACGGCCACCAGGAGGTCGACACCGACCACCTGCTGGGGGCGTTGCTCGAGCCGCAGGAAGGGCTGGTGCCGCGGCTGCTGGCGCGCATGGAGGTGCCGGTCGAGGCGCTGCGGCAGGACGTCGAGCGCGAGCTGGCGCGGCGGCCCAGCGTCTCGGGACCCGGCGCCGAGGCCGGCAAGATCTACGTCACCCAGCGGCTGCAGCAGCTGTTCCAGCGCGCCGAGGACGAGGCCAGGCGGCTGCGCGACGAGTACGTCTCGGTCGAGCACCTGCTGCTGGCGCTGATCGAGGAGGGGCCGGGAAGCCCGGCCGGACGCGTGCTGGCGCGCCACGACGTCACGCGCGATGCCTTCCTGGCCGCGCTGACCGCGGTCCGCGGCAACCAGCGCGTCACCAGCGCGTCGCCGGAGGGCGCCTACGAGGCGCTGTCGAAGTACGGCGTCGACCTGGTCGCCGAGGCACGGCGCAACAAGCTCGATCCGGTGATCGGCCGCGACGCCGAGATCCGGCGCGTGATCCGCATCCTGTCGCGCAAGACCAAGAACAACCCGGTGCTGATCGGCGAGCCGGGCGTCGGCAAGACCGCCATCGTCGAGGGGCTGGCGCAGCGCATCGTGCGCGGCGACGTGCCCGAGTGGCTGAAGGACCGGTCGATCTTCTCGCTCGACATGGGGTCGCTGCTGGCCGGCGCCAAGTACCGCGGCGAGTTCGAGGAGCGCCTGAAGGCGGTGCTCAACGAGATCAAGCAGAGCGAAGGCCGGGTGCTGCTGTTCATCGACGAGATCCACACCATCGTCGGCGCCGGCAAGACCGAGGGCTCGCCCGACGCCGGCAACCTGCTCAAGCCGATGCTGGCGCGCGGCGAGCTGCACTGCATCGGCGCCACCACCCTCGACGAGTACCGCAAGAACATCGAGAAGGATGCGGCGCTCGAGCGGCGCTTCCAGCCGGTGATGGTCGAGCCGCCCACGGTCGAGGACACGGTCTCGATCCTGCGCGGCCTGCGCGAGCGCTTCGAGGTGCACCACGGGGTGCGCATCCAGGACAACGCGCTGGTGGCCGCGGCGGTCCTGTCCAACCGCTACATCACCGACCGCTTCCTGCCCGACAAGGCGATCGACCTGATCGACGAAGCGTGCGCGATGATCCGCACCGAGATCGATTCGATGCCGCAGGAGCTCGACGAGGTGACGCGGCGGGTGATGCAGCTCGAGATCGAGGAAGCGGCGCTCAAGAAGGAGAAGGACAAGGCCAGCAGGGAGCGCCTCGAGGACCTGCGGCGCGAGCTGGCCGATCGGCGCGAGCAGGCCAGCGCCATGCGGGCACAGTGGGAGGCCGAAAAGCAGGCCATCCAGAAGGTCAGGGCGCTGCGCGAGCAGATCGAGAAGGTGCGCCAGGAGGTCGAGGAGGCCGAACGGCAGTACGACCTGAACCGCGCCGCCGAGCTGCGTCACGGGCGGCTGCCCGAGCTCGAGCGCCAGCTGCGCGAGCAGGACGCCCGCATCTCCGCCAAGCAGGGCGGCGGCCGCACGCTGCTGCGCGAGGAGGTGACCGAGGAGGAGGTGGCGGAGATCGTCTCGCGCTGGACCGGCATCCCGGTGACCCGGCTGGTCGAGGGCGAGCGCGACAAGCTGCTGCGGCTCGACGAGATCCTCCATCAGCGGGTGGTCGGCCAGGACGAGGCGGTGCAGCTGGTGGCCGACGCCGTGATCCGCGCGCGCTCGGGGATCAAGGACC
>DATKFK010000310.1:0-6371 GCA_035544375.1 Thermoanaerobaculia bacterium | reverse complement strand
GAAGCTGAGCGTTTTGCCGTACCACTCGATGATGGATTTGAAGGCGTGCTCGGAGGCGCGATAGAGCCGTCCCTGTTGCGACTCGAGTTTGTGCCGCAGCAGCTTCGAGCACATCATCGGCGTGAGCGTCAGCGACACGATCGCTGAGACGATGATCGTCACCGCCAGCGTGACCGCGAACTCCCGAAACAGGCGGCCGACCACGTCGCCCATGAACAGCAGCGGGATCAGCACCGCGATCAGCGACACGGTCAGCGACATGATGGTGAAGCCGATCTGCGCCGAGCCCTTGAGCGCCGCCTCGAGCGGCTTCATCCCCTCCTCGATGTAGCGCATGATGTTTTCGATCATCACGATCGCGTCGTCGACCACGAATCCTGTCGAGATGGTCAGCGCCATCAGCGTCAGGTTGTTCAAGCTATAGCCGAGCAGATACATGGCGCCGAAGGTACCGACCAGCGACAGCGGCACCGCGACGCTGGGGATGATGGTGGCGGCCAGGGTGCGCAGGAAGAGGAACATCACCATCACCACCAGGCCGATGGTGAGCATCATTTCGAACTCGACGTCGGCGACCGAGGCGCGGATGGTGGCGGTACGGTCGGTCAGAGTGGTGACCTGTATCGAGGTCGGCAGCGAAGCGCGCAGCTGCGGCAGCAGGTTGGTGATGCGGTCCACCACCGAGATGATGTTGGCCCCGGGCTGGCGCTGGATGTTGACGATCACCGCCGGCACCTGGTTCATCCAGGCCGCCAGCCGCACGTTCTCGGCGGAATCGGTGACGGTGGCGATGTCCGACAGGAGCACCGGATTGCCGTTGCGGTAGGCGATGATCAGCGGCTTGTACTGGTCGCTCGACAGCAGCTGGTCGTTGGCGCCGATCGAGTAGGACTGGTGGGCGCCGTCGAAGGCGCCCTTGGCCTGGTTGACGTTGGAGGCGGCGACGGCGTTGCGCACGTCCTCCATGGTGAGCCCGTCAGCGGCGGCGGCGGTCGAGTTCACCTGGATGCGCACCGCCGGCTTCTGGCCGCCGCTGATGCTCACCAGGCCGACGCCGGGCAGCTGCGAGATCTTCTGCGCCAGCCGCGTGTCGGCGAGGTCCTCCACTTTCGACAGCGGCAGGGTGCTCGAGGTCAGCGCCAGGGTCATGATGGGGGCGTCGGCCGGGTTGGTCTTGCTGTAGATCGGCGGGTTGGGCAGGTCGCGCGGCAGGTAGGTGCCCGAGGCGTTGATCGCCGCCTGCACCTCCTGCTCGGCGACGTCGATGTTGAGCTCCAGGACGAACTGCAGGGTGATGACCGAGCTGCCCTCGGAGCTGGTCGAGGTCATCTGGTTGAGGCCCGGCACCTGGCCGAACTGGCGTTCGAGCGGCGCGGTGACCGCCGACGCCATGACGTCGGGGCTGGCGCCGGGATAGAACGTCACCACCTGGATGGTGGGGTAGTCCACCTCCGGCAGCGCCGACACCGGCAGCTGCTTGAACGCGATGGTGCCGGCGATCAGCAGGCCCGCCATCAGCAGCGACGTCGCGATCGGCCGCAGGATGAACGGGCGAGACGGGCTCACTGCGGGCCCCCCTGGGCCGAGTTGGAAGAGTTGGGCGACTTGGGCGCCTTGGGATTGCCGCCGGCGTTGCTGCGGCCGCCAGCGCCGGGGTGTGAGCCGGCCTTGGGAGTGGCGCCGGCATAGGGAGTGGCCCCGGTGTCGGGGCTGGCGCCACCGTTTGGGTTGGCGGGTGCGGTGCCGGCCATCGTCGCGGCGACCTTCATGCCGGGACGCAGCCGGTCGACGCCGTCGGTGACGACCACGTCGCCCGGCGCCAGGCCGGAACGGACAGCAGTGGTGTCACCCTCGCTCAGCTGCACCGTGACGTTGCGCACCTCGACCGTGCGGTCAGGCTTGACGCGGTAGACGAACGTTGCCGTCGGGCTGCGCTGGATCGCCGCGGTGGGGACCAGGGTCGCCTGCCGGATGGTATCGACCAGCAGGCGAGCATTCACGAACTGGCTCGGGAACAGCGCATCTTCCTGGTTGGGGAACACGGCCCGCAGGCGGACGGTGCCGGTCGTCTGATCGATCTGGTTGTCGATCGCCGCCAGCATGCCGCCGCCGAGCCGGTTCTTGTTGTCGCGATCGAAGGCGTCCACCGGCAACTGGCGGCCGGCGTGCATCTGCTGCAATACCTGCGGCAGCCGGTCGGCGGCGATGGTGAAGATGACGGTGATCGGCTGCACCTCGTTGATCACCACGATGCCGTTGGCGTCGCTGGCGTGGACGATGTTGCCGGTGTCCACCAGCCGCAGGCCGACGCGTCCGGCGATCGGCGCGGCGATGCGGCAGTAGACCAGGTTGAGCTTGGCGCTTTCGACCTGGGCCTGGTCGCTTTCGATCGCCGCCTCGAACTGCTTGACCGTCGCGGCCTGGGTGTCGAGCTGCTGCTTGGGGATCGCGTCCTCCTTGATCAGCACCTCGTAGCGCTGCAAATCGACCCTGGCGTTCTGCAGCGCCGCCTCGTCCTTTGCCTTCTGGCCGGCGGCCTGCATCAGCTGGACCTGGAAGGGGCGAGGATCGAGCTCGGCCAGCACCTCCCCTTGCTTGACCAGCTGGCCCTCGTGAAAGACGACGCGAAGCAATTGGCCGTCCACGCGGCTCTTCACCACGGCGGTGTTCAAGGCGGTGACGTTGCCGAGCCCGGTGAGGTAGACCGGGATGTCGCCGGTCTTGGCGGCCGCCGCCACCACCGGCAGCGGGGCCGAGGCGGCGGCCTTGGCCTTGGCCGCTTCCGCGTTGGCCTGCTTGCGATTGTGACCGGCAAAGAGCAGGTAGACCGCGATCGCCGCCGCGGCGGCGGCCAGGAGCCACAACCACTTCTTTCTTCGAGGGGCGGGAGGCTCCGGCGGCGGCGCGGCCGGCTCCTCGCGCGGCGGCGTCCTGGCGGCCGTTCCGGGAGGGTTCGAGGAGGTTGCGGGCGGAGCTTCTAGAGTAGTCGTCTGCAACGGCTCGTCGGTGACCATAACCGATGATTCTACCTCCGGGAGGCCGCGGTCCGGGTTGCCCGACGCCCGCATTCCCGGCGCCGCGGATGCGGCGGGAGCGCGGGTCATGCGCTGGACACGATAACGTCTGGCGGGCCGCAGAGTTCCGCGCGTGTCGGGACCCGTCAGGGAGCCCACGAGGGAGCCCGTGATGGCGGTTTCGGGCGGCCCGCGGCGCTTGCGCCGGGCTGGCCGCCGCCAGGGCCGCCGCCGACGTCCGTCGCCGTCCGTCGTCCGCCGTCCGCCGCCGTCCGCGGCGGCGGCTCCCTGCCTTACGCTGCAAGAGGCGCGCCGCCTGCGGGTTGGCGGCGGCTAACCGGCGGCGTGCCGGCAACGGGCGGTGGCTTGCGCCGCCAGCCAGCGAAGGCGGGGCTGATCTCCCGAGGCGCTCGCCTTCCCGATCATCCACTCGGCGTCGGCGAGCAGCCGTTGGATCGTCGCGGTATCGGCTCCCTGGCCGCTCTCGAGCGAGGCGATGGCGAGCCCCAGCCGGCAGGTGACAGCGGGGTAGGGGATCGCCTCGACCGCCGGCAGCGCCTGCTCGAACAGCGGCACCGCTTCGTCGGGCTCGCCGGCGTCGAGCAGCAGCCAGCCTTGCTCCACGATGGCCGCGGCCTTCTCGGCGTCGGAGCCGTGGGCTTCGAGCAGGCGCACCGCGCGGTCGCCAAGCGCCAGCGCCTCCTCCCAGCGGTGCTCCGCTCCGCGCAACCTGGCGAGCGTCCGGCAGTAAAGGGCGCGCGCGTAGCCGAGCTCCGGCGCCAGCGCCGCCGCCTCGTCTCGCAGTCTTGCCGCCGCCGCCTCCACCTCCCCGCCGTCGAGCAGGCGATGAGCCATCTCGCAGCTCACCTCGATACGCAGCTGGACGTGGAGCGACGTGCCAGGATGCAGCGCGGCCAGGTGGATGGCGATCTTGCGCGCCTGGGCGAGCTGCTGCAGTGCCGCCGCCGGCGTCGAGTCTCGCGACACCTCCAGCAGCCGCCAGACCACCTCCGGCGTCGCGTAGCGGGCGCTTGCCGCCGCCGCCGAGCGCCGCGGCTCGGGCAGGGTGAGCAGCTCCTCGACCAGCGCCGGGGCATCGCGGCGTTCCCGCTCCAGCGCCGCCAGCTTGGCCTCCAAGCCGCGGCCTTCCAGCCGTTGCAGCAGGCGCTCGATCGCCTTCGCCGCGACGTCATCGCCGGGGGCGGCGTGCATGGCAGGCACGGTGCCGGCCGCGCCGGCCGGAGCGCCGGCCTTGCTGCCGGCGGTGGTGTCCGGTGCGCCGACCGTGGTGAGTTGGGCGGCGGCGTCGGTCGCGGCCGCGGGCTTCGTTTCTCTCGGGTCTTCAGCCCGCGGCTCGTGCAGCCTTAGATGTGGGTGGGCCATGGGGTCCGGTCCTCTCTATCTCTCCATTCACAAACTCGAACCATCTCAATTCTCCAGACGCGCTCGACTACCCCGAATCCGCGACGGCCGGCGGGGCCACGCGGCACGTCCGGCCGCGGTCGCGCAGGATGTGGTAGGCGTGGGCCATCCCCTCCAGCGTCACCGTCACCAGCTCCCGGCTGTGGTCGTCCATGGCGGCGATCTCGCGCACGCACCAGATGAGGCGGGGATCGGTCACCGGTTCGATCTCGCTGTGGCCGGCCAGCTGATCCAGGCTGACGTCGAGGATCGCCGCCAGGCGGACCAGGACGGTGAGAGGCGGCGTGTGCACTCCCGCCTCGTACTTGGCGATGGTCGAGCTGGACACCTCGAGGTGCTGCGCCAGGGCGCGCTGGCTCATTCCTCGCTCCTCGCGCAGCGCCTTGACGCGGGCACCGACAAGGGCCGCCAGGTCGCCGTCAGCAGGCCATGCCTGGGCCGGTTCGTTCATTCGGTCATATAGTGACCTACCCGCACCCATTTTGCAACCGCTACGAGTCGGTCAAGAGCCCCAGCTCTTGGGTGATGAGTCATCCTCATCATTTCTCCCCGGGAGCCCGAGGCGCCGGCGGCGCCGGACATGAGCGACACGCAACCTCTGAATAGCGCCTTTCGGTCTGGAAATTGCGAAACTGAAGACCTGAGTCCGGGGCCGCTGGACGCCATGGAGGCGCCCAGGCCTCCCCGCGAGTGGAGGATTGTCATGCCATCACGTCTGTCCCACCGTCTGGTAGTCAGCGCCCTGTTCCTAGCCGTCCTGCTAGCCCTGGCGCCCCCGCCGGCCCAAGCCGGCACCAGTTCCGGAGTGCTGGACAATCTGGGCGCCAAGGTCCAATCCTGGCTGGCCGCCTGGTTGCCCGCATCGGGCCTGAAGGACGAGGGCGTCAAGGCTCCCAGCGGCCGCACGAGCGCCGGCACCCAAGCGCAGCAAACCCTCGGCCGGCCCGGTGCGCAGCCGAGAGGGCATCATGGAGGGGTCGGTCCGATCAAGCCTCTCTGCAACGGCATAAACGACCCCAACGGGTGCACCTAGGCCGGATCTAGGAGGGCAACGGTCCAATCCCTTTGCCCTCCTTTCTTCTATACGCAATCGATGGCACAATAACGGGGTCCTGGGAGAAAAATGTGCCTAGACACCTCGCGCCCAAAGACCTCGACCGCCTTGCGGGCGGCACGCTTTCGCCGGACAAGAGGCGACACGTTGTTCGCCATTTGCTACGTGGATGCCCAAGCTGCTCTAATGCTTGGTCGATGCGCGAAAAACGGACAACCACGCACTTATCCGAAAATGCGTATGGTTCTATAGTTTCGTCTTCTGTCGCAGAGGCTTCCGGAAAGGCCAAGGCTCGCCAAGCCGCGGTATCCGTGCTCACCTCGCTTCTCTCGGGTGAGCGGGCCTGGACTGAACTGTCTTCTTCTGATCTGGCAACCTTTCGCGGGCTCCCGCGGATCCTGGCGTTGATCGAGGCGGGTCGCTCTCTCCGTTATCACGACGCGCACGCAATGTTGCGTTTCGCGCGCCTCGCTCGGTATGCCGCAGACCGACTGAGCGCTCGGGAAGTCGGAGCGGCATCGGTCGCCGATATTCGTGCGCTTGCTTGGGGCGAGCTCGCCAATGCCTACCGAATCTGCGACGACCTCTCGCAAGCAAGTAGCGCGATGAACCGAGCGGTTTACTGGTCGCATCGTGGCTCGCGATCGGGTCTGCTGCTTGCTCGCATTGCCGATCTGCTTGCATCGCTTCTTGCAAGCCAGCGGCGGTTTGCCGAGGCGGTGCAGTTGCTCCGTCTCGTCCATGGAATCCACTCTGAAGAGGGCAGGCCTCATCTGGCCGGCCGGGCCCTGATCAGCATGGGGCACTACATCGGCTGGGATTCTCCCGGGAGGGCGATCGTTCTATTGGAACGGGGTCTCGATCAAATAGATCCTCACCGC
>DATKFK010000309.1:0-4600 GCA_035544375.1 Thermoanaerobaculia bacterium | reverse complement strand
GTCCGGTGGCGGCGGGCGCTGGCTGCGCCGCCGGCGCTCCCGCCGTCCCCGCCATCCCCGCCGTTCCCGGCGTGGCCGCGGACCGCGGTGCCCCGGACCCCGGCGCCGAAAGGCGTGCCGGCGCGTCCGTGCCGCTGCGGCCGAGGCGCTTCTTGAGCGCCAGCAGGGTGTGCTTGGAGATGCCCTTCAGGGTCTCGAAGACTCCCTGGCCGGATACCGCCGAAGTCTCGTACCAGGGCCAGCCCTGGCGATTGATGGCCTGGTTCAGCTCCTCGACCGAGCAGATGTCGGCAAGGTCGCGCTTGTTGTATTGCAGGACCAGCGGCAGGGTGTCGGCCGAGAGTCCCATCTCCGCGAGGTTTTCCTCGAGATTGCGGAACGAGTCCAGGTTGGCCTGGAGCATCGCGCGTTGTGAATCGACCACGAAGACGACACCGTCGACGCCCTTCAGCACCAGTTTCCGAGTTGTATTGTAGAAAACCTGCCCAGGGACTGTGTAAAGTTGAATGCGCGTATTGAAACCGGCAATCGAACCGACGTCCAGTGGCAGGAGATCGAAGAAGAGGGTGCGGTCGGTTTCGGTCTCGAGAGACACCATCTCGCCGCGGGAGTCGTTGGTCGTATGGCCGTAAATGTAGTGAAGGTTGGTGGTTTTGCCGCACAGACCCGGGCCGTAGTACACGACCTTGGCGGCCATCTGCATGGTGCTGTAATTGAAAAAAACCATAGTGGACCTAGCCTAGGACGGGCTGTGGAGCATAACACAGCTCCGGGGGCCCTCCCCCCGGTCCGGGGGTGGCTGTGACAGGTTCCCGGGGTCCGGCGACGCAAGGCTCGGTGAGGCGCCGTGCCAAGATCGACGTGTCTTGCCTCGCAGACCTCCGGGGGCCCTCCCCCCGGTCCGGGGGTGGCTGTGACAGGTTCCCGGGGTCCGGCGACGCAAGGCTCGGTGAGGTGCCGTGCCGAGATCGAGGTGTCTTGCCTCGCCCTTTGAGTCGCCGGCCCCCGGGAACCTGTCACCCCTCCGGACCTCGCCCCTCTCCGGCAATCGGCTCTTCGGCCACCCGTGGCGGCCCCCGAATGCCCGAATGCCCCCCTGTCCGTGTACGGGCGCGCCTGTTCTACGGATCTTTCCTTCCGGAGTTGCTCTCGATCCACTCCAGAAGCGCCCTGTGCCCCTGGCTCTCGCCGGGATGTGCGGCGGCTTGCTGGCGGAGAGTTTCTCGGGCCAACTCCATTGCCAGAGGTAGCTTCTCGGGGGCGGCCTCGCGCAGCGCTGCCATCTGGCGCTCGAAGGTGGCGAGGTCTCCTCGCGCCACCGGGCCGGTCAGGGCGGTGGCGGCGGCCGGCACCCGGGCGCCTTCCGCCGCCGCCTCGGCGGCGTTGCTTGCGGCGCCGGCCGCGCCCGCCGCGATTGCCGCTGCCACCGTGCCCCTGGCCAGCTCGAGGTAGCCGCGCTCGACCGCCGGCGGCAGTCCGGCCTTCGCCGCCAACTGCCCCGCCGCCGCCAGCAGAGTGGCGACGCCGCCGGCGGCAAGCGTGGCCGCGCAGTGATAGAGGGGCCTGGCCGCTGCGGGCACCTCGGCGGCGATCCCTCCCCAGGCGGCGACCAGACGGCGAGCCAGCTGCTGCGCCGCGGGCTCGCCGTCCAGGGCGAAGAACACCCCCCTTGCCTGCTCTGGCTTTGGCAGCACCCGCGGGAAGGACTTGAGCGGATGCAGCGCGCCGACGATCGTGCCGGCCGCCCGCAGCGGCGCCAGCACCGCGGCATCCTGGCTGCCGGAGGTATGCAGTGCCACCGCCGCCTGGGGCCGCTCGGCGAGGCGCGCGACGACCTCGGCCAGGGCGCCGTCCGGCACGGCGATCAACAGCAGGTCATGGCCGCCGGTGGCGAGCTCGCGGAGGCCGCCCCGCCCGGCGGTCGCCACCAGCTCCCCGCCGGCCGCCACGGCCCAGATGGCAAGACTCGTCCCGACCCGCCCTGGCCCGACCAGCGAGAAACGCAGCCCTGCAAGAGACGGCGTGGCGGCGTCCACGACCCTACAGTAGCAGGCTGCCGAAAACCCCCGCGTGCGCCGCCTCGCCCGCGAACCACGCCCTGTCCACCCTTCCGGCCGCCAAAGCACGCTGCATCAATGGTTTGGAGGGATCGTCCGGCTTGACTTCCGGGCCCCTTTCCGGCTACCATCCCTTAGCACTCTCGTGTGGAGAGTGCCAACCGCGGAACTCATCGGAGGCGCTCGGAACATGGACACGCGGGATGCGGACAGGCTTTCGGCGCGCGATCGGGAAATTCTCAGGGACATCATCGTCAGCTACGTCCTGAGCGCCGAGCCGGTCAGCTCCCGCTCGGTCGCCAAGCAGGGCCGGCTGGGGCTCTCGGCGGCGACGATCCGCAACGTGATGGCCGACCTCGAGGAATGGGGTTACCTGGTTCAGCCCCACACCTCGGCCGGGCGCGTGCCGACGCCCGCGGCGTACCACATGTTCATCGAGTCGATGATGCAGGCGCGCAAGCTGCCGGCCCGCGAGCGCCGCTACATCGAGGAGAACCTGGCGAGCGGTCCGGCCGATGCGGATCAGCTCATCGGCATCGCCTCGCACCTGCTGTCGGAGCTGTCGCAGCAGGTCAGCATCGTGGTGGCGCCGGCGATCGGCGACACCGTGCTCAAGGCCGTCGATTTCGTTCCGGTCGCGGACCGGAAGGTGCTCTGCGTGGTGGTGTCGCAGGCCGGCTTCGTCGACAACCGGGTGATCGAGACCGAGGAGGAGATCCCGCGCCAGGAGCTGACGCGGATCTCCAACTACCTGACCGAGAACTTCGCCGGCCACACGCTGCGCGACATCCGCGACCGCCTGCTGCGCCAGATGACGGAGGAGCGCCTGCAGGTCGATAGCCTGCTGGCGCGTACCATCGAGCTGGCGCGGGAGGGCCTGGCGCTGGACTCCCGTCCCGAGGTGCTGGTGGACGGCGCGTCGGCGCTGCTGGCGCGTCCCGAGCTCGCCGACATCCAGCGCGTCCGCCGCATGTTCGAGGCCTTCACCGACAAGGCCCGCCTGGTGCGGATGCTCAACGGCTGCATTCAGGGCGGCGGGGTGAAAGTGCTGATCGGCGCCGACAGCGACCTGACTTCGGAGCTCGACTTCAGCCTGGTGGCCTCCGCGTACCAGGTCGGCGAGCTGCCGCTCGGCACGCTCGGCATCTTTGGTCCCTCGCGCATGGACTACCAGAAGATCATCCCGCTGGTGCATTATCTTGGCCATGCCCTGTCACGGGCGCTGTCGGACAAGTTCGCGGATGGCAGAAGGTTCGATCAGCTGCCCTGAGGCGGCTGCCCGGGCAGGAAACGCAGCCGGCGGAACGGAACGCGGCGAGCCGCTCACGCAGGAGGCAGCAGATGTCTGAACATACCAAGGACCCTGGCCGCCCATCGGCCGGGATGGAAGGCGATCGGTCGAGCGGCAGGGCGGCCGCCTCGGTGACGGACCCGGACGCGGTGGAGGCGCCGGAGAACCCGGAGACGCCTGAGATCACCCTGGACGATCCGGGCGCCGACATCGAGGCGGCCATGCGCGAGGCGCTCTCGGCGGTCGAGGCGGTGGAAGCCGACCCTCCCCAGGCGTCCGGCTCCCCATCCCCCCGGCTGGAAGACGGCGAAGGGGGGGACGTGGAGGCCCTGCGCCGCGAGATCGCCGACCTGCGTGACCGCTCGCTGCGGACCCTGGCCGACTTCGACAACTTCCGCAAGCGCGCCGAGCGCGAGCGCCAGGAGGTTCGGCGCTATGCCCTGCTCGAGCCGCTGCGCGAGTTCCTGCCGGTGGCCGACAACCTCGAGCGCGCCCTGCAGGCAGGCGGCTCGGCCGAGGACTTGAAGCGCGGCGTCGAAATGATCTTGCGCCAGATGCAGGAGCTCCTGCGCCGCTTCGGTGCGAAGGAGGTGCCATCGGACGGCGAGGCGTTCAACCCCATGATGCACGAGGCGGTGGCGCGCACCGAGAGCGACCAGGTCACCGTGCCGACGGTGACCGATACGCTGGTGCGCGGTTACACGCTGCACGACCGCCTGCTGCGGCCGGCGATGGTCAAGGTGGCGCTGCCGCAGGAGAGCGCCGGCGCCAAGCCGTCCCCGTCGCCGGCCTCCGGGGCCCCTGCCGCTGCGGCCCCCGGCACCCCCCGCGGCGACGCGGACTGAGGCGAGCGGCTTGAGCAAGATCCTCGGCATCGATCTCGGGACGACGAACAGCTGCGTCTCGATCGTGGAGGGCACCGAGCCCCGCGTGCTGACCAACCGCGAGGGCAGCCGCACCACTGCCTCGATCGTTGCCTTCGCCGAGGAAGGGGATCGGCTGGTGGGCCCGATCGCCAAGCGCCAGGCGATCACCAATCCGCTGAACACGGTGTTCGCGGTGAAGCGCCTGATCGGCCGGCGCTACGACAGCCCGGAAGCGAAGAAGGCGATGAGCGTGAGCTCCTTCCGGGTGGTCACCTCACCCAACGGCGACGCCTGGGTGGACATCCGTGGGAAGGCGTACAGCCCGCCGGAGGTCTCGGCGATGGTGCTCGCCAAGATGAAGCAGACCGCCGAGGACTACCTGGGGG
>DATKFK010000308.1:0-10902 GCA_035544375.1 Thermoanaerobaculia bacterium | reverse complement strand
CGAACTCGGCGTGGGCCCGGACGTGATCGTGGGCGTGCACATGGAGCGCTCGGTCGAGCTGATGGTGGCGTTGCTCGCCGTGCTCAAGGCCGGCGGCGCCTACCTGCCGCTCGACCCGGACCACCCGCCGGACCGCCTGCGCTTCATGGTGCAGGATTCGGGCGCCGCCCTGGTCCTGGCGCAGCGTGCGCTCGCGGCACGCCTTGGCGAGCTTCTGCCGCGGCCGCAGGCATCGGCGCCTCCGATCCTGTGGCTGGACGACATGGCAATGGCAGCGGCGGCCCCCGGGTGCTCCGTTCCGGAGGCAGCCGCCGAGCGGCGCGGCGCGAGGTCCGGAGCCAGTGGAGCCAGCCGGGCCGGTGCCGGTGGCGCCGCCGGTCCGGACGGTCTGGCGTACGTGATCTATACCTCCGGCTCGACCGGCCGGCCGAAGGGCACCATGAACACCCATCGCGGCATCGTCAACCGGCTGCTCTGGATGCAGCAGCGGTTCGGGCTGACCGGCGACGACCGGGTGCTGCAGAAGACGCCGTTCGGGTTCGACGTATCGGTCTGGGAGCTGTTCTGGCCGCTCCTCGCCGGCGCGCGGCTGGTCATGGCGCGCCCGGGTGGACACCGCGATCCCCGCTACCTGCTGCAAACCCTTGCCGAGCAGGAGATCACCACCCTGCACTTCGTGCCGGCCATGCTGCGCGCCTTCCTCGCCGGCGCGGCGACCGAGGGCGGCGGCGGCCGCCTGTGCCTGCCCCGCCTGCGCCGGGTGATGGCCAGCGGCGAAGCGCTCGCCGCCGATCTGCAGGAGCAGTACTACGCGGCCCTGGCAGCCCCGCTCTACAACCTCTACGGGCCGACGGAGGCAGCCGTCGACGTCACCTGCTGGGCCTGCGATCCGGCGCCCGCGCCGGCGGTGCCGATCGGCCGGCCGGTGGCTAATACCCGCATCCACCTGCTCGATCGCGACGGGCAGGAGGTGCCGATCGGCGTGCCCGGCGAGCTGCACATCGGCGGCGTGCAGGTTTCACGCGGCTACCTGGGCCGTCCCGATCTCACCGCCGGGCGCTTCGTGCCGGATCCGTTCGCCGGCGGCGAGCCCGGTGCCCGCCTCTACCGCACGGGCGACCTGGCGCGCTACCTGCCGGGCGGCGCCGTCGACTTCCTGGGGCGTATCGACCACCAGGTCAAGATCCGCGGCTTTCGCATCGAGCTCGGCGAGATCGAGGCGGCCCTCGTCCGCCACCCCGCGGTCGCCGCCGCGGCGGTCGTGGCCCACGGACCCGCGGCCGACGGCGGCCGCCTGGTGGCCTACGTCGCGCCCGACGCGCGGCGGGCGACGCCGCTGCTGCATCGCGAGCGGCTGGCGCGCGAGGGACTGCTCGCGGAGCGCGCGCTCTACGAGCTGCCCAACGGCATGGAGGTGGCGCACCAGAACCGCGCTGAGACGGACTTCCTCTACCAGGAGATCTTCGTCGAGGAGGCGTATCTCCAGCACGGCATCACCCTCGCCGAGGGCGACTGCATCTTCGACGTCGGCGCCAACATCGGGATGTTCTCGCTGTTCGCCGGCCGCCTGCTCGCCGGCGTCAGGATCTTCGCCTTCGAGCCGATGCCCGAGGTGTTCGCGAGCCTGCGCCTCAACACCGCGCTCTACGGCCTCGACGCCAGGCTCTTCGATTGCGCGCTCGCCGATGCGCCGGGCACCGCCGAGCTGACGTTCTATCCCAACGCCACGCTGATGTCGGGCCGGTACGCCGCGCCGGCCGAAGAGCGCGAGATGGTGCGCGGCGTCCTGCGCCGGCAGGCGGCCGAAGCCACCGACGACCAGCTCGACGAGGTGCTGCGCGAGCGCCTCGGCACCCACCGCGTCACCGCTCGGCTGCGCACGCTGTCGGAGGTGATCGCCGAGCACGGCGTCGAGCGCATCGACCTGCTCAAGGTGGACGTCGAGAAGGCCGAATGGGAGGTGCTGGCCGGCCTGGGCGAGGGGGACTGGCCCAGGGTGCGCCAGGTGGTCGTCGAGGTGCACGACACCGGCGGCAGGCTCGAGGCGGTGACCGGGCTGCTGCGGCGCCACGGCTTCGCGGTGGCCGCCCGGCAGGACACCACCCTTTCCGGCACCCCGCTCTGGAACGTCTACGCCCGCCGGCCGCTGCCGGCACCGCTCGCCCTGGCTCCCACCGCGTCCACCGCGCCCACCGCGCCCGCCGCGCCGGTCACCGCACGGCCCCGGCCGGCCGCGGAGCGGGTGTGGAGCAGCCGGCCGCGGCTGGCCGCGGAGCTGCGCCGCGGCCTCGAGGACAGCTTGCCGGAGCCCATGCTGCCGGCGGCGTTCGTGATCCTGCCGGCGCTGCCGCTGTCGGCCAACGGCAAGCTGGACCGCAAGGCGCTGCCCGCCCCCGAAGAGGTGGCGTGGGAGCCCGCCTCCGAGGACGTCCTCGCGCCGCGCACGCCGGTCGAGGAGGGCATCGCCGAGATCTGGCGGGAGGTGCTCTCGGCCGCCGGCGCGCCGGCGGCGCTGCGCATCGGCGCGCACGATCACTTCTTCCATCTCGGCGGGCACTCGCTGCTGGGCGGGAGGGTCATGTCGCGGCTGCGCCAGGTGTTCGGGGTCGATCTGGCGCTGCGGGCGCTGTTCGACGCGCCGACCCTGGCGGCGCTGGCGCTGCGGGTCGAGGCGGCGCTGCAGGCGGGCGCCGGGGCGCCGGCGACGCCGATCTCCCGGGTGCCCCGGGACGGCCTGCTGCCGTTGTCGCTGGCGCAGCAGCGGCTCTGGTTCCTCGACCGGCTGGCGCCGGGCAGCCCGACGTACAACATCCCCACCGCGTTCGAGCTGCGCGGCCCGTTGTCGCCCGCCGCGCTCGCCGCCAGCCTGTCGGCGGTCGTCCGCCGTCACGAGACGCTGCGCACCCGCTTCGTGGCGGTCGACGGCGAGCCCTGGCAGGACGTCGCGGCGCCGGCTCCCTTGGCGCTGCCGCTCGTGGACCTCGGCGCGCTGCCGCCGCCCCCCCGCCATGCGTCTCACCCGGCGGAGCTCCTGCGCCTGGCCCAGGAGGAGGCCCTGCTGGCCTTCGACCTGGCGCGCGGCCCGCTGCTGCGCGCCAGGCTGGTGCGGCTCGGACCCGCACGCCACGTGTTGCTCCTGACGGTGCATCACATCGTCTACGACGGCTGGTCCGAGGGCATCCTGCTCGAAGAGCTGTCGGCGCTCTACGAGGCCGCGGTCAGCGGGCGTCCTTCGCCGCTGCCCGGCCTGCCGGTCCAGTACGCCGACTTCGCCGCGTGGCAGCGAACCTGGCCGCCGGAGGCGCTGGCGCAGCAGCTCGCCTGGTGGCGCCGCCAGCTCGCCGGCGCGCCCCTGGCGCTCGAGCTGCCCACCGACCTGCCGCGTCCCGCGGTGCAGAGCTCCCGGGGCCACGGCCGCTCCCTGCGCCTCATGCCCGACGAGGCGGCGCGGCTGCGGCTGGCGGCCCGCCGGGAAGGGGCGACGCTCTTCATGCTGCTGCTGGCCGGCTTCTCGACCCTGCTGGCCCGCCTCTCCGGCCAGGACGACCTGCTCGTCGGCGCCGCCGTCGCCAACCGGACCCGCCCCGAGATCGAGGGCCTGATCGGCTTCTTCGTCAATACCCTGGCGCTGCGGGCGCGAGTGGATGGCGAAATGGACTTCCGCCGGGCGCTGGCGGCGGCGCGCGAGACGGCGCTGCAGGCCTTCGCCCACCAGGACCTGCCGTTCGACGCGCTGGTCGAGGAGCTGCGGCCGCAGCGTGACCTGGGGCGCAACCCCCTGGTCCAGGCGGTGATGGTCCTGCAGAGCGCCGGGTCGGCGGCGGCCACCGTGGGGAGCGCGGCCACCGCCGCCGCCAACGCCGCGCTTTCCGAAGCCGGCCGCGCGCTGCGCCCGGTGCCGCTACGCCTGGGGGAGCGGACGACGTCGAAGTGCGACATCCTGCTTTCGGTCGAGGAGGAGACGGCGAGCGAGCCGGGGCTGCTGATCGAGCTCGAATGCGCCTCCGACCTCTTCACCGCGCCGACCGTGACCCGCCTGCTGGCGCAATACGCGGCGCTGCTGCTCGGCGCCGCGGCCGCGCCGGAGCTGCCGCTCGCACGGCTGCCGCTGCTCTCGGCAGCCGAGCGCCACCAGGCCCTTTGGGAGCACAACGACACCGCCGCCGCGGTGCCGGCCCGGACGCTGCACCGGCTGTTCCAGGAGCAGGCGGCGGCGCGCCCCGAGGCGGTGGCGGTGCGGTGGGAGGACGGGGAGCTGACCTACGGCGAGCTCGATCGCCGGGCCCGGCACGTCGCCCGCGCCCTGCGCCGGCTTGGCGTCGGCCGCGAGGCCCGGGTCGGGTTGTGCGTCGAGCGCTCGGGAGACATGGTGGCCGCGGTGCTGGGCATCCTGATGGCGGGCGGCGCCTACCTGCCGCTCGATCCGGCGTATCCGCGCGAGCGCCTGCAATGGCTGCTCGACGACGCCGCGCCGCTGGCGATCGTCGGCACCCGCCGGCTGCTGGCGGCGCTGCCGGGCGCCACGCCCCGCCTGGCATTCGAGGACCTGGCGGCGGCGACGGCACCCGCGGACGGGCAGGACCCGGCGGACCCGGCGGTCGCGGACGGCACCGGCGGCGGCGGCCAGGAGCCGACTCCCGACTGGCTGGCCTACGTGCTCTACACGTCCGGCTCGACCGGCACGCCCAAGGGCGTGGAGGTCAGCCACCGCGCCGTGGTGCGGCTGGTGCGCGGCGCCAACTACGCCACCCTGGGCCGCGACGAGGTCTTCCTGCAGCTGGCGCCGATGGGTTTCGACGCCGCGACGCTCGAGCTGTGGGGTCCGCTGCTCAACGGCGGCCGCCTGGCGCTGTTCCCGCCGCGGCCGTTCTCGCTGCCGGAGCTCTACCGCACCGTCGAGCGTCACGGCGTGACCACCCTGTGGCTGACCGCCGGGCTGTTCCACCTGGCGGTGGAAGAGGGGATCCAGGGCCTCGCCGGCCTGCGCCAGCTGCTGGCGGGAGGCGACGCGCTGTCGCCCCGCCACGTCCGGCAGGCGCTCGCGGCGCTGCCCGGGGTGGAGCTGATCAACGGCTACGGCCCGACCGAGAACACCACCTTCAGCTGCTGCTGCCGGGTGCGCGGCGCGCTGGCCCGGGACCGGGAGCCGGCGGCGTCCCGCGAGCCGAACGCCGTGCCGATCGGGCGGCCGATCTCCGGCAGCCTGGCCTACGTGCTGGACCGCGAGCTGCAGCCGGTGCCGCTCGGCTGCGCCGGCGAGCTCTACGTCGGCGGCGCCGGCCTGGCGCGCGGCTACCTGCGGCGTCCGGAGCTGACCGCGGAGGCGTTCGTTCCCGATCCGTTCGCCGGCGGCGCCTTGAGCCAGGGCGGCCGCCTCTACCGCACGGGAGACCTGGCGCGGCGCCAGGCGGACGGGACGCTCGTCTTCGCCGGCCGCCGCGATCACCAGGTCAAGGTGCGCGGCTTCCGCATCGAGCCCGGCGAGATCGAAAGCGTGTTGCGGCGGCACCCCGGCGTGGGGGAGGCGGTGGTGGCGCCGTTCGCCGAGGGCGGCCGCGACCGCCGGCTGGCGGCCTTCTACACCGCGGCGGACGAGAGCCTGGACGAGGCGGCGCTGCGCGCCTTCGCCCGCCGGTCGCTGCCCGAGCACATGGTGCCGTCGGCGTTCCTCCGCCTGCCGGCCCTGCCGCTCACCGCCAACGGCAAGGTGGACCGGCGCGCGCTGCCGTCTCCCGCGGACCTGCTCGCCGCCGCCGACCCGGGCGAGCGCGACGCGGCCGTGCCGCGCACGCCGGTCGAGGAGGTGATCGCCGGCATCTGGGAGGAAGTGCTGGGGTTCGACCGCGCCCGCCCGCCGCGCGGCATTGGCCTGCACGAGAATTTCTTCGACCTGGGAGGCCACTCGCTGCTGGTCACCCGCGTCCTGTCGCGCATCCGCGAGGCGCTGGGCGTGGAGCTGAAGGTGCAGGCGCTCTTCGCCCATCCCACCGTCGCCGCCCTGGCGCAGGCGGTCACCGAGGCCCGCCTGCAGGCGGTGGAGATCGCCCTGCCGCCGCTCGCCCGGGTCGCCCGCGGCGGCCGCCTGCCGCTCTCCTTCCCCCAGCAGCGGCTCTGGTTCCTCGACCGCCTGGCGCCCGACAGCTCGACCTACAACGTCCCCGCCGCCTACGAGCTGCGCGGCCCGCTCGACCGCGGCGCGCTCGCCGCCGCCCTGGACCAGGTCGTGGGCCGGCACGAGGCGCTGCGCACCCGCATCGTCGAGATCGACGGCGAGCCCTGGCAGGAGATCGCGCCGCCTTACCCCTTCTCCCTGCCGCTGCTCGACCTGACCGGGCTGGGGGCCGGGCTGGGGGCCGGTCTGGCGGACGCGCCCGGCCGGCGGGAGCTGGCGCGCCTGGGCGGCGCCGAAGCCGCGCGGCCCTTCGACCTGGCACGCGGATCGCTGCTGCGCGCCCTGCTGGTGCGGCTCGCGGGCGAGACCCACGTGCTGCTGCTGACGGTGCATCACATCGTCTCGGACGGCTGGTCCCAGGGGCTGCTGCTCGCCGAGCTGGCGGCCCTGTACGGCGCCGCGGCCAGCCGCCGTCCCGCGCCGCTCGGCCCGCTGCCCATCCAGTATGCCGACTTCGCCGCCTGGCAGCGCGGCTGGCCGCGGGAGGTGCTGGAGCGCCAGCTGGCGTACTGGCGGCAGCGCCTGGCCGGCCTGTCCACCCTGGAGGTGCCCACCGACCGGCCGCGCCCGCCGGTGCAGACCTTCCGCGGCGGCCTCGAGCCGGTCACGGTGCCGCCGGACCTCACCGCCGAGCTGCGCTCGCTGGCGCGGCACCGCCGGGTCACCCTGTTCATGTGCGTCCTGGCCGCCTGGCAGGCGCTGTTCCATCGCCTGACCGGCCAGGCCGACGTGGCGGTCGGCTCGCCGGTCGCCAACCGCACCCATCCCGAGATCGAGGGCCTCATCGGCTTCTTCGTCAACCTGCTCGCCCTGCGCGCCGATTGCGGCGGCGACCCCGCCTACCTGGATCTGCTCGACCGCGTGCGCACGCTGGCGCTCGAGGCGTACGACCACGCCGACCTGCCGTTCGAGCGCCTGGTCGACGAGCTGAGCCTGGGCCGGGACCTGAGCCGGCAGCCGCTGGTGCAGGTGATGTTCCAGCTCGAGAGCGCGGCGCCGCCGCCCGAGCTGCCCGGCCTCGACCTCGCGCCCCTCGACCTGTCCGGCGCGGTGGCCAAGTTCGACCTGACGCTGTCGCTGCTCGACAGTGGCGAGACCCTCGCGGGGACGGTCGAGTACAGCACCGACCTCTTCGACCGCACCACGGTGGCGCGCCTGGCGGGCCAGCTGCTGCAGCTGCTGGCGGCCGCCGCCGCCGCGCCCGCGGCGCGCCTCGCCGGCCTCGAGCTGCTCACCGCGGCCGAGCGGCACCAGCTGCTGCGGGAGTGGAACGACACCGCGGCGGTCTTCCCCGGCGCCACGCTCCTGCACCAGTTCTTCGCAGCGGCGGCCGCACGGTCGCCCGCGGCCATCGCCGCGGTCTGCGCCGGGCAGGAGCTGACCTACCAGGACCTCGCCGCGCGCGCCAGCCGGCTGGCCAACCTGCTGCGCGACGAGCAGGCCGCCGGCCTCGGCCGCGGCGCGGCGGTGGGCGTCTGGATGGAGCGCTCGCTCGACATGCTGGTGGCGGTCCTGGGCATCCTCGAGGCGGGAGGGCACTACCTGCCGCTCGAGGCCGCCTGGCCGGCGGCGCGCGTGGAGGCGATCCTCGGCGCCACCGGCGCCCGCGCCGTCGTCGCCGGCGCCGCCCTGCTGCCGGCCGTCGAGGAGATGCGCTGGCGGCTGCCGGCGCTCGCCGATGCCTTCTGCCTGGGCATCGACGAGCCGGCGCCGCCGGTCGAGGAGATCGATCCGGCGGCCGTCCGCGAGCTGTTCGACCTGGTGGCCGAGCGCGCGGTCGACCGCGAGACCGCCGGCGGTTTCGTCAGCGCCTTCACCGGGCGGCCGTTCGCCGCGGCCGAGGTGGACGCCTACCGGGACCACGTCCTGGCCCTGGCCGCTCCCTGGTTGCGGCGCGACGCCGCGGTGCTCGAGATCGGCTGCGGCTCGGGCCTGCTGCTGTGGGAGATGGCGCCGCGGGTCGGGCGCGCGGTCGGCATCGATCCCTCGCCCCTGACCCAGGAGCGCAACCGCGAGCGCCTGGCCGGCGAAACGCGCGAGCGCGCCGCCGCCGGACTGCCGGCCCTGCCCCCGGTCGAGCTGCGGACCGGCTTCGCCCACCAGCTCGACGACCTGCTGGCGCCGGGCGAGCGCTTCGATCTCGTGCTGCTCGCCAGCACCGTGCAGTTCTTCCCCGGCCCGCGCTACTTCGAGCAGGTGGCCGCGGCGGCCTTCGCCCGGCTGGCGCCGGGTGGCGCGCTGCTCGTCGCCGACGTGCTCGACGCCAGCCGCCGCGACGAGCTGGCCCAGGCCATCGCCGCCGCCGGCCAGCCGGCCGAAGCCGGCCGCCGGCGCGAGCTGTATCTGCATGCCGACCACTTCCGCGACCTTGGCGCCTCGTTGCCCGGGGCCGGCGAGATCGCGGTCCGCGAGCGGCCGGACGGCTTCGCCCACGAGCTTGGCTACCGCTACGACGTGCTGCTCTGTCGACTCGAGCCGGCTGAGCCGGCGCCCGAGCCGGCTGAGCCGGCGCCCGAGCCGGCCGAGCCGGCGCCCGAACCGGCCGCGCCGGCGCCCGCGGCGCCGAGGCGCCGCAAACGGGTGTGGACCGCCTGGCATGCCGCACGGCAGCCGGCGGTGCGGCCCCCGGCGGTCGCGTCTCCCGACGACGTCGCCTACGTCATCCACACCTCGGGCTCGACCGGCGAACCCAAGGGCATCGTCGTCCAGCACCGGCCGGTGGCCAACCTCATCGCTTGGATCAATCGCACCTTCGGGGTCGGCGCCGCCGATCGCGGCCTGTTCGTCACCTCGCTGAGCTTCGACCTCTCGGTCTACGACGTCTTCGGCGTCCTGGCGGCGGGCGGCACAATCCATGTCGCCACCGCCGAGGAGCTGGACGATCCGCACCGCCTGGTGCGGCTGCTGCGGACGGGCGGCATCACCCTGTGGGACTCCGCGCCGGCGGCCCTGGTGCGGCTCGCGCCGCTGTTCCCCGAGCGGCCCGACCACGCCAGCAGGCTGCGGCTGGTGCTGCTGTCGGGCGACTGGATCCCGGTGACGCTGCCGGACCGGGTGCGCCGGGCCTTCCCCGCCGCGCGGGTGATGGCGCTGGGCGGCGCCACCGAGGCCACCGTCTGGTCCAACTGGTTCCCGGTGGGCGAGGTCGGCGCCGGCTGGCCCAGCATCCCCTACGGCCGGCCGATCGCCAATGCCCGGTACCACGCGCTCGACGCGGGCCTCGAGCCCTGCCCGGTCGGCGTCCCCGGCGATCTCCACATCGGCGGCGGCTGCCTGTGCGCCGGGTATGCCCGGCGGCCCGAGCTGACCGCCGCGAGCTTCGTGCCCGACCCCTTCGCCGCGGCGCCGGGAGGGCGGCTCTACCGCACCGGCGACCGGGTGCGCCACCTCGCCGACGGCAACCTCGAGTTCCTGGGGCGCCGGGACCAGCAGGTGAAGGTGCGCGGCTACCGCATCGAGCTGGGCGAGATCGACGCCGTCCTCGCCCGCCACCCCGGGGTGCGCGAGGCGGTGACGCTGGCGCGCCCGGCCCGGTCCGGAGCGCCGGCCGACCTGCAGCTGGCGGCTTACGTGGTGGCGCGGCAGCCGGACGCGGCGCCGCCGGCGGCCGAGCTGCGCGAGCTGCTGCGCCGCAGCCTGCCCGACTACATGGTGCCCGCGGCCTTCGTCTTCCTCGCGGCGTTGCCGGTGACCGCCAACGGCAAGCTCGACCGCCAGGCCCTGCCCGACCCGGCGGCCGCGGAGGGCGCGGATGCGGCGGGAAAGGCCGGCGCCGCGCGGCCGGCGGCGCCGCCCAAGAACCCGCTCGAAGAGCGCCTGGCCCAGCTGTGGCGCGAGGTGCTGGACCTGCCCGCGGTGGGCGTCCACGACAGCTTCTTCGAGCTCGGCGGCCACTCGTTGCTCGCCACCCAGCTGGTGGCGCGCATCCGCCAGACGCTGGGAGTCGAGCTGCCGCTGCGCCTGCTGTTCCAGCGGCCGTCGATCGCCGAGCTGGCGGTCGAGATCGCCGGCATTGTCCAGAGCGGCCGGAGCGGCGAGAACGGCGCCGCCCCTGTGGCCGGGGCGACGTCCGGGGCGCCGGTAGCCGCCGCTCTCTCACCCATCCGGCCGGTGCCGCGCGACGGCGACCTGGTGCTCTCGTCGTCGCAACTGCGGCAGTGGTTCCTGGTCCAGCTCGAGCCGCAGTCGACCGCCTACAACCTGCCGCTCACCCTGGAGCTGCGCGGCGCGCTGCGGCCGGAGATCCTGGCGGGCTGCCTGGACGAGATGGTGCGGCGGCACGAGTCGCTGCGCACCACCTTCGCCGTCGCCGCCGGCCGGCCGGTGCCGGTGGTCGCGGACCGCCTCGCGCTGCCGCTGCCGCTGGTCGACCTGCGGGGCCTGCCCGGCGCGTCGCGGCGCACCGAGAGCCGGCGCCTGGCCCAGCACGCGGGCGAGCAGGTCTTCGACCTGACGCGCGGGCCGCTGCTCGACACCCGCCTGGTGCGGCTGCAAGCCGACGAGCACTACCTCCTCGTCACCCTGCACCACATCGTCTTCGACGGCTGGTCGCTGGGCGTCTTCACCCGCGAGCTGGCGGCGCTCTACGCGGCCTTCCGCGAGGGGCGCCCCTCGCCCCTGCCGGCGCTCGCGATCCAGTACCTGGACTATGCCGCCTGGCAGCGGCAATGGCTGCTCGGCGAGGAGGCGCGGCGCCAGGGCGAGTACTGGCGCGGGCGCCTCGCCGGCGC
>DATKFK010000307.1:0-8915 GCA_035544375.1 Thermoanaerobaculia bacterium | reverse complement strand
CAGGGTCCAAGGTGGCGGCCGAAGTCCTCGGCCGAGCAGCCGAGGACGCGGAGGAGCGCCGCCAGGGCGGCGACGCTCGGCTGTTGCCTGCCGCGCTCGTAGGCGGCCAGCTCCCCCCGGCTGATGCCGGCCGCCTCGGCTACCCGGTACTGCCGTTGCCGGCGCTGCATGCGGACGCGCCGGAGGGCGCCGCCGACCTGGCGGGCGATGCGCTGGCTATCCGCCATCGCGCGCTTCCTCCAAGTCGTCCCGCGTCCAGATCATCCCCTCGCCCAAGCAGCGGTAGGTACCGGCGGCTTCTCTCGTGATGGGGTCGAGCGATTCCAGCCGGCCATGCGTGAAGACGGCCATGAACTCGGCGCCGTCTTCGCCTATCAGGTGGACGAGGCCGTGATAGGCAACGACGACGCCGCACGGGGCCACCAGGCGCCCGTCCTCGCCCAGGCGGTAGGTGAGCATCCCCTCGCCAAGCTGCTTGGTCTGGAAGTCCGCCGAGAGCACGTCCACGGTCACGGTGTCGAACAGGCCCATGGCTACTCGCCCTCCTGCGCCGGAGCGGCTGGAGCGGCCGGGGAGAGGCCGTAGATCCGCATCAGCTCGCGGACCTGGACCATGGCGCCCTCATCGAACGGCGACCGGCCGGCGAAGGCGTCGAAAACCAGCCCTTCGAGTAGGGCGCCGAGGGACACGTCGCGCAGCTCGGCGATTGCCTTGAGCACCTTGACCAGGCGCCGCTCCATGCGTACGCTGGTCTGGACGCGATCGAGCTTGGGGTGCAGGGTCATGACAGCCTCCGCTCGATCTTCTCGACCAGGGCGCCCACTTGCCGGGAGAGCTTGCCGGCGAACCGGGCCAGCTTGTCCTCGGCGGGGTCCAGGTCGCATTCATCGGCCGAGCGGCGGATGACGTGGAGCAGGTAGCCGCCGGTGTAGCGGAGATCGGCGGCCACGGCGCGCAGCTCGACGCGGGCCACGGGCTCCTCGTCGGCCTGCTCGCGTTCGGCAAACACGGCTAGGTCGTAGAGCACCTGGCCCATGCGGCGGACGGCTTCCCTGTCCGGGGGATCGAGGAGTTGAAGCAGGGTTTCCCTGAACGAGTCCGACTCGTTCCAGGGCGGCGCGGTACCATTGGCGTAGCTCGGCATGGGCAGTCTCCCGTGTCGGGTCAGGTCCCGGTGTCAGGCGCGACCCTGCGCCGGGGCCGTTTCGTTGTGGAGGGGAGGAGCGGTCCTCCCCTTTCAGGGAGGACCGTAGCGCGGATCAGGGCCGGCCGGGGCCAGCAACACAAGAATGGAGCACTACCGTCCTGCCTGGGGGCTTGCATTACGCTGGGTTACCGCCTATGCTATAGGCCATGACCTACCTGACGGAGCGGCAGAAGGAGATCCTCGAGTTCGTCCACGAGTACCGGCGGGAACGGGGCATCGCGCCTACCCATCGCGAGATCTGCGACCGCTTCGGCTACTCTTCCTACGGCACTGTCTACAAGCATCTCAAGCTGCTGCAGGACAAGGGTTTCCTGCGCCGGGACTGGAATCAAAAGCGCGGCATCGAGCTGATCCGCGCCATCCCGGGCGGTCCGGGCGACGGTCCTCCGGGAAGCGATCACGAGCTGCCTTTCTACGGCCGCATCGCCGCCGGCAAGCCGATCGAGGCGGTGTCCGGCAACGAGCGGGTCATGGTTCCCGGTCATCTCCTGTCGTCGCGCGGCGCCGTTCCCGCGGACCACTACGTGCTGCGGGTCGTCGGCGACTCGATGGTCGAGGACGGCATCCACGATGGCGACTTCGTGATCGTCCTGCGGCGCGAGGTCGCCGAGCCCGGCGAGATGGTGGTGGCGCTGGTGGGGGACGAAGCCACCCTCAAGCGCTTCTATCCGGAAGGTGCGATCGTGCGTCTGCAGCCCGCCAACCCCAACATGCAGCCCTTCCGAGTGCCGGCCCGAGACGTCCGCGTCCAAGGAGTGGTCGTCGGCCTCATGCGCAAGTTCTAGCAGGCTGCTGAAAAAGCCCGTGCGTCGCGTTGCGAGCGCCGCGGGGTCGGATGCCAGGCGCCGCGACGCAGGCGATGCCCCGACATCGTCGAGGAGCGGCAACGCCGCAGACGGCCCCGCGCCGCCGCAACCCTTGGGGCGAAGCGCGGCGTGCGGGATTGTTCAGCAGCTTGCTAGTGCACTAGCTGACCAACCCTGCGGGCCCTGCGAGCACTGCCCCGGGGGCGACTCTGCGAGCCGCCCCCGAAGCGGATGCAGGCGAGCGGTCACCGGTTGGCGGGCAGCTTCTCGTCCAGCGCGGTCTTCTCCTGGCCCCACGCCTGGTCCCAGCCCATCTCGTGCGCCTTGAGCAGGTTCACCCTGCCGTCCGGCGTATAGACGCCCGTCTGGACCAGGCGGCGCTGACTTTCGGCGGGGAGGGTGAAGAACTGGCGATCATCCGGACCGTCTGGCACGAAGTGAAGGTTCGGCACGATCGCCTCGAAATTCTTGAACGAGCGGCGCACGCCGTTGACCATGTAGTCGAATTCGACGTCCTCCGAAGACTGCACCACGATCCGGTCGAGCGACTTCTTGATCACCGCCATCGTCACCAGCTTGCCGACAGGGGTCGCGACGACGGTCAACCCGCTCTCGTCGGAAACCAGGCGGAAGCTCTCGGGGACCTCGATGACCGCCACGCCCCGGACCGTCCGGCCGGTGCCGCGGAAGTACGTGCCGGCCTCCGGACCTTCGAGTGCAACGTACAGGATCTCCTTCGCGGCGTCGGTCGGATGGGGCTCGGCGAAGGACTTCGTGCCGGTGACGGTCAGCGTGCCGGTGATGCTGGCATTGCCCGTGACGGTGAGATTGCCCTTGACGCCCGAGTCGCCATTCGAGTAGACGCCGTAGTTGTGGCCGCTGACACGGGCTGCCAGCATGCCGTTGACGATCCATCCGGTGCCTTGCTGGCAGAGCGACGCGATCTGGTATCCGGCGACTCCTGCCGTGCCCGAGGTCGTGAATCCCTCGACTCCGATGTAGCTATAGCTCTCCCCGCGGAGACCCGTGGAAGGAGCCGAGAATGCCGCTGTGCATACGCCGCCGCTCCCATCCTGTGCATGAATCGCCGAGGCGTTGCCCGAGGTCAGGGAGGTGCTCCCGAACATGGCGGCGCCGGCGGAGTTGGACACGGTGAACGCGTCGCCGGAGGTCGTGCAGGAGAGGTTCGTGCCGCAGGACTGTGCGAGGACCGTGTGCGGCACCAGGGCCGTGAGCATGCATGTTGCGAGCATCAGGACAGCGAAGAATCTGAATTTCATCTCCGTTACCTCCGACGGCGGAAGCCGTGGGCTCGTCATTGAGCGCCCGGCTCACCGCGGGTCAACACCTGTTGTTGACCGTTCGCGCCATACCGCCTTTTAGATTATATATGGCCCTGCGCGGGTCCGCGACGCAACGCTGCCTCTCGGGATAGCCGGGCAAGCTCCGGGGAGGAGGAGGTCCGGGGGCGATGCGAGCCTGGGAAGGTCGCGGCCTCCGCGCTTCGATCCCCGGACCGGCCGGAGGGCTCCCCCGCGGAGCCTATCCGCGGACCTGCTGTAGGGCCGCCGCCAGCCGCGGCAGGGCCGCGGCGATGTCGGGCTCGCCGGCAGCGCCGACGCTCAGGCGGAACCAGCCGTTGTCGTAAGGGAAATCGAAGGCCTGGAAGGGCACCACCCCGATGCCGGACGACTCCAGCACGTAGCGGCGCACGTCCTCGTTGGTCCTGATCTCGGCGCCCTGTGGCGTGCGGCGCCCGAAGGGATGGATGCGCGCGGTCAAATAAATCGCGCCCATCGGCGGGATGCTGTCGGCAGGCAGGCCGGCAGACTTCATCTCCTGGAAGCCGGTGTGCAGCAACTCGAGCCGGGATTCGATGCCGCGTTTGAAGGTCGCCAGGTAGGCGCTCATCGCGGCCGGATCGTCCAGCATCTCGATCGTGGCCAGCTGCTCGGCGCGCGGCGCCCAGGCGCCGACGTGTCCGAGCACTGCCGACATGCGGCTGATCACGTCCGCCGGGCCGACCGCCCAGCCCACCCGCAGGCCGGTGGCGGCGAAGCACTTGCTGATGCCGTCGATGAAGATGGTGTACCGCGCCACCTCCGGCACCAGCGCCGCCGGCGTCACGTGGGCGGTATCGCCGAAGCAGAGCTGCCAGTAGATCTGGTCGTACATCAGGTAAAGCGGTCGTTCGCCCAGCGGTTGCCGCGCCGCGTTCTCGGCGACGACGGCGGCGCAAATCTCCGCGAGCGCCGCCGCGGTGAAGGCGGTGCCCGCCGGGTTGAGCGGCGAATTGAGGCAGAGGAGGCGGGCGCCGGCGAGCTGCTCGCGCAGCGCCGCGGCGGTGGGCAGGAAGCGCTCGAGCGGCGTGCACTCGACCGGCACGCCGGAACCCTGCACCAGGTGCACGTAATGGTTGTTGTTCCAGCTCGGGACCGGATAGACCACCCGGTCGCCCGGGTCGCACACGGTGCGGAAAAGGCAGTAGATGGCCGGCCTGGCGCCGGCGGCGATGAGCACCGATTCGAGCGGATACGAAAGCCCCAGCTCGCGGACGTAGAAGCGCCGCACCGCCTGGCGCAGCTCGGGCATGCCTGTCGCCGGCGGATAGTTGGTTTCGCCGCGCTCCAAGGCCCTGGCGATGGCGCCGCGGAGGCGTTCCGGGATGGGGAACTGCCGGGGATCGAAATCTCCCACCGTGAGGTCGCAGATCGCGCGGCCGGCGGCGCGCAAGGCACGCATCTCGGAGGCGATCTTGAGGATCTCCGAACCGACCAGGCTGGCGGCAAGACCCGACACCCGGCTGCCGGGGTGCGGCCCGGGGTCGCGGGCCAGCGCCGCGAGGTCGGCGACTTCGCTCTCGACTCGTTCGGTCTCGGCCATCCCCGAACTATGCCACAAGCCGAGTCGAAGTGGTCCTGGTCAGGATCGGTCAGAATCCAGCAAAGTTGCGGCGCTCCTCTACGAGCTTGCGGCTCGCGACCGGCAACGAGTGCCGCGACAGGCGACAGGCGGTCGCGGCTCCGATGGTCGCCAGTCGCGACACTCGTTGCTGGTCGGAGCCGCGGCCGACCCGCCCGGATAGCCCTCTGGGGAATGCCCGGGGGTGCATGGCGGCCGACGCGATGCGGTGCGCCCGGCGGCAACCGCGCCCGGCCGGCAGATCACGGCACGAGGGGCAGCGGGCGCTGCACCGCGCCTCCCGGCGGCGGTGCGGCGCCGGTGCCGTTGCCGCTCTCGAGGTCGAGCAGGAAGCGCTTGAGCGGCAGGCCGCCGCCGAAGCCGGTGAGGGAGCCGTCGGAACCGATGACGCGGTGGCAGGGAATGACGATGGCGATGGGATTGCTCCCGTTGGCGCGGCCGACGGCGCGGCAGGCCGCCGGGCGCCCGATCGCCGCCGCGACTTCGGCATAGGAACGCGTCTCGCCATACGGGATCGCCATCAGGGCCTGCCAGACCAGGCGCTCGAACTCGGTGCCGCGCGGCGCCAGGGGGAGGGTGAACGCGCGGCGGTCGCCGGCGAGGTATTCCGCGAGCTGTCGCCGCGCCTCGAGCAGCGGCGGCGGCGGCGGCGGCGCATCGGATGGCTGCTCGACGCAGCCGGATGGCTGCTCGACGCAGCCGGATGGCAGCTCGACGCAACCGGATGGCAGCTCGACGCAGCCCGGCATGGCCGCGCGTGCGGCGGCGCCGGAGGTGCGCAGGCTCAGCTCGACCAGTGCGCCGTCCGCGGCCGCGACGAGGACGGCGAGGCCAGCGTCGCGAAGCCGGCCCGTGCCGGGCACCCGGATCAGATACCGCATGGGTTCGGCTGCGCTCATCCGCAGGGTCCTCCGCCGGCAGCTCCCGGGCAGGCATTTCCCCGCGACGGCTGCCCCTGGATCGCCGCTCCCTTGCGGAACGGCGCCGCCCGCCTCACCCCGCCATCCTACGAGATGATCCGGCCGCCGGCGAGGGGGGCATCGTTTGCGCCGGCCCTGCACGCGCTCCACGCGCGGCGACATTAGGCCCGGGCGCGCAGCGTCCTGTAGAATGTGCGCTCATCTCGCTCGGGCCATGCCATGGAATTAGACGTCCTGCTGAAGCTGATGACGGACAGGGGAGCTTCGGACCTCCACCTGAAGCCGACCCGTCCGCCGCTGCTGCGCATCGCCGGCAAGCTGATCCCGATCGACGTGCCGCCGATCGCTCCCGACGAGCTGTCGCAGATGCTGATCGGCATCCTCACCGCGCCGCAACGCAACCGGCTCGAAGAGAAGCTGTCGGTGGACGTCGGATACGGCGTCAAGGGCCTGGCGCGCTTCCGCGGCAACATCTACGTGCAGCGCGGCAACCTCGCCGCCTGCTTCCGCCGCGTGCCGTTTCAGATCAAGAGTCTCGAGGACCTCGAGCTGCCGCCGGTCATCGACGAGTTCTGCGATCTGCCGATGGGGCTGGTGCTGATCACCGGGCCGACCGGCAGCGGCAAGTCCACCACCCTGGCGGCGATGGTGCGCCGCATCGCCATCACCCGGCCGGTGCACATCATCACCATCGAGGACCCGATGGAGTTCCTGTTCACCGACGACGTGGCGTCGGTGTCGCAGCGCGAGATCGGCACCGACACCATGGCGTTCTCCGAGGCGCTGCGCAACGCCATGCGCCAGGACCCGGACGTGATCATGGTGGGCGAGATGCGCGACCGCGAGACCGTCTCGACCGTCATGACCGCGGCCGAGACCGGTCACCTGGTCTTCTCGACCCTGCACACCAACAGTGCGCCGCAGACCGTCGATCGCATCCTCGACACCTTTCCCGCCGACCAGCAGGGGCAGATCCGCACGCAGCTGGCGCAGGTGCTCAAGGGCGTGGTGTCGATGAAGCTGGTGCAGCGCCAGGACGGCAAGGGACTGGTGGCGGCGCTCGAGATCATGCGGGCCTCGCCGAAGATCTGCAAGATGATCGAGGAAGGGGAAACCGCGGGCCTGCACGAGGAGCTCGAGTCGTCGGTGGGTTACTACCGCATGCAGTCGCTCAACCAGTGCCTGCTGTCGCTCTTGGTGCACGGCACGATCAGCTACGCCGAGGCCATGCGGCAGGCGTCCGACCCCGAGGACCTCTCCCTCAAGCTGCGCAAGATGTTCCCGATGATCGAGGAACGAGGAGGCGACATGAGCCCGGTGACGTCCGATTTCTCCCAGATCGTCGAGCTCCAGCAGTTCAAGCGGCTCTACGAGGAGCAGGAGGAGAAGAACAAGCTCCGCCTGACCGAGAAGGAAGAAGAGATCGAGCACATGCAAACCGTCGTCCGGTCTCGCGACGCGCAGATCGAGGAGTTCCAGGCGCGCCTGCAGGAGATGGCGCAGGACCGCGAGCGCCTGCGCGGCGATTACAACCGGTTGCGGCAGGAAGCGCAGGAAAAGATCGACAAGCTGATGGAGCGGATCAAGGAGCTCAACCAGCGCCTCATGGGCGCGCCGGCAAGCGGCGCGCGCTGACCGGACGGCGCACCGGCCGGAGCTGCCGTCAGCTCGTTTCGCGGGCCAGCCGGGCGCGCCAGTCGCCGAGGAAGCGTTCGGCGTCGGCGCGGGTGCAAACGGTGCCGGCGACCTGCGCCGCGGTGAGCGCGGCGAGGGCGGCGCCCACCGCGGGGCCGGCGGCGACGCCGAGCAGGCGCTGCACGTCGTCGCCGGGGTGCAGCCGCGGCGGGTCGATCAGCGCCGGTCCCCCGCGGCGCCCCAGCTCGCAGAGCGGTCCGGCGGCGTGCCGCCAGCGCTCGCGCGCCGCGCCGCCGGCCGCCGCGGCGGCACCGCCCCAGGAACATGCGACGGTAAGCCAACTCCACCCGTGGCGGTGCAGGAAGCGGCGGCGTTCGAGATCCGTCTCGGGCAGCGCCGCCGGCTCGGCGAGGAGCGGCGCGACGGCCGCCTCCTGGCGCGCCGAGACGTAGCCGGCCTCCCGCATGCGGCCCAGGGCGCCGGCCGCCGCAGCCCCACCGGAGGCCCCGGCCACGTTGGGGAGCTGCCGGAAGCTGGCCGCAAGGCGAGCGGCGGCGAGGTCGATGGCCGGCCGCGCACCGGCGACGCGGTAGAATGAAGCATTGCCAGAGGCGGGCTCCGATGCCGCCGATGCCGCCGATGCCGCGGTGATTCCGGCGACTCCGGGGGTTCCCAGCAGGCTCTCCAGTTCGCCGGCGCAGTGGGGGAGGGCGACGATCTCGGCGGCCGCGCGTTCGGCCGCGGCGGCACCTTCCCCGCCGCCCGGGAGGCCGGGAGCACCGAGCCAGAGCCCTGGATAGAGGTCGAGGGCCGCCAGCGCATGCAGGCCGATGGCCGCCGCAGGGTGCGACAGCAGGAGCCGCAGCTCTTCACGGATGCGCTCGGCGGCCATCTCGGGGAGTCGCGCCGCGGCGTGGCGGGCCAGCTCGAGCGTCTCCGGCTCGACGCTGAAGCCGGGCAGGTGCGCCAGCAGGCGGGCCAGCCGCAGCACCCGTAGCGGATCGCCGTCGAAGCTCCCGGCGGTGGTGGCGCGCAGGGTCCGCCGCGCGAGATCGGCGAGGCCGCCGAACGGATCGAAGACCGCTCCATCGCGCGGCTCGACCGCGAAGGAGTTGACGGTGAAGTCGCGGCGCGCGAGGTCGTCGTGGAGGGAAGCGGATTGGCGGTCCCACAGATCGAGGACGCCGACGGCCGTCTCGCCGGCGCCGATCACCAGGCGGTAGGCCGCGAAGTCCCTGCCGCCCAGCGGCACCAGGCGCGCCGGCAGGCTGGCGGCCAGCTCGGCGGCGATCTCGTGGCCGCGGCCGGCCACCACCGCGTCCAGATCGTGCGTGGCGAGGCCGAGGGCGCGGTCGCGCAGCGCCCCGCCGACCAGGTGGCACTCGGTGGCGCCGCATGCCGCCAGCAGCGCCTGCACCACCGGAT
>DATKFK010000306.1:0-11555 GCA_035544375.1 Thermoanaerobaculia bacterium | reverse complement strand
TTGCCGGCCGGCGGTCGAGCGCCACCGGGTCGAGCGGCCGGATGCCCATCTCGGCCGCCTGTGCAGCATTTTCGGCGCCGACGTCGACGAAGGCGTCGGCGAGGGTGAAGGGCGCCGCGGCTGGCTCCGGGTGGGGATGCAGGTGGATCGAGCGAGCCGCCACCACGCCCGGAACCGCGCCGCGGGCGCCCGCCACCCAGACGACCTGGCCCTCGTGGGCCTGCTGCCACAGGGCACCGGCCGGGATGTCCTCGCCGGCGGCGGCGAGCCGCAGGTAGCCGTCGGCGGTGACGCGGCTGACCACGAAACCGGGTTCTGCCAGCGGGCAGGCGACCAGCCGCCGCGGCGCGCCGGACCCCAGGGTGACCGTCAGGTCGCCGGACGCATCGGAGCGCACCGGCAGGTCGCGGCCAAGGCGCTGGCGAATGAAGCCGGCTGCCGGCTGCTCCCGCCCGGCCACCGCCGCCAAACGCAGGTACGCCTCGAGCGCGCTCCCGGGATCGGCAGGCGCCGTCTGGGAGGCGCCGGTTCGCGGCGCGGTGGAGGCGCCGGTCCGCGGTTCCGCCGCCGGCATGGCTGCCAGGACGCAACACGCCCAGAGGAGCGCGCGGGCGGAAAACGGTGGTGAAGCGTCACTGACCAAGACTCGCAGGCCTTGCCAGCTCTTCGAGCTGAACCTTGAGCTGGTCCGCCCCTGCCGTGTAGCGTTCTATCTTACGAATCGCCGCCAGCATGTCTTCGATCGAGAGGCTGGCGTCGCGTTCACGCATCCAGCAACTCCGGCTCGATCCGCTTCCAGAGCGATGGCTTGCTGGCGCGTCGGGAAACCAGGTCCACCCGGCGCCCGAGCGCCCGTTCGAGCTGCTCGCCCAGATCGACGAAGCCCAGCCCAATGGAGGGATCCACCTCCACCAGGACGTCGACGTCGCTGTCCTCCCGCGCGTCGCCCCTGGCCCAGGAACCGAAGAGAGCCAGCCGCCGGATTGGATAGCTCGCTTTCAGCAATCGATGCTGCTCGCGCAGCAGCGCCAGGATTTCTTCGGTGGTCGCCATCGAGGATCCTCCTGCCACGACGACAATACCAGCTTCACTCTCGGCCCGGACCGGCAAGGAAGGCGGCGATCGCCGCGTGGACCGCGGCGGGCTCCTCGGTACGTCTCTTGCACTCGCACGGTCTGGCCAGGCGCCAGCCCGGTGCCCTGGTCGACGAGATGCGAGGAGGCGAGGAGTATGCACGTGAGTGAGCTGCAGGCGGCGCCCGAGGGCAGGGGCTGGGAGAGCGGGGAGAGCGTTGTGTCCCGTCGACTGTTCCTGGAGCTCTCCTTGGCCGGGGCAGTCGCCGCCGGCGCTTCCCGGTTGGGCGTGGCCCAGGAGACCCAGGCCAATGGCATTCCCTACCGGACGCTGGGACGCACCGGCGAGAAGGTCTCGCTGGTGGGGATCGGCGGCGCGCACCTGGGCAAGCCGCGCGACGACCAGGAGGCGGTCCGCATCGTGCGCACCGCGATCGACTCCGGCATCAACTTCATGGACAATTCCTGGGACTACAACGATGGCGTGAGCGAAGAGCGGATGGGCAAGGCGCTGCGCGACGGGTACCGGCAGAAGGCCTTCCTGATGACCAAGATCGACGGCCGGACCACGCAGTCCGCGGCACAGCAGCTCGACGAGTCGTTGCGGCGGCTGGAGACCGATCACCTGGACCTGCTGCAGCTGCACGAGATCATCCGCATGTCGGACCCCGAGCGCGTCTTCGCCGCGGGCGGGGCCATGGAGGCGGTCCTGGCGGCCAAGCAGGCGGGCAAGATCCGCTACATTGGTTTCACCGGCCACAAGAGCCCGGACATCCATTTGCACATGCTGGAGACGGCCGCCGCCCACCAGTTCACGTTCGACACCGTGCAGATGCCGCTCAACGTCATGGACGTTCATTTCAACAGCTTCGCCCAGCGGGTGCTGCCGGTGGCGCTCGGCCGCCACATGGGCGTCCTGGGGATGAAGCCCATGGGCGATCACCACATCCTCGACAGCAAGGCGGTGACGCCGTTCGAGTGCCTGCACTACGCCATGAACCTGCCGGTCAGCGTGGTGATCACCGGCTGCGACTCGCTCCCGATCCTGCACCAGGCGATCGACGCCGCCAAGAGCTTCCGGCCGCTCGGCGAGCAGCAGCTGGCGGCGCTCAAAGCCAAGACCGCGCAGGTGGCCCAGGACGGCAAGTACGAGCAGTACAAGACCACGAACCACTACGATTCGACGGCGCACAACCCCGAGTGGTTGGGCTGACCCGCGGTCGGCGCGGAAGCGGAGCGCGAAAGGCGGGTGAAGCACGGGCCGCTCCGGGGCTCGGCCCGTGCTTGACTGCCGGTGGCCTCAGGGACAGGCGCTCGTCGCCGCTGCCGCCTCGTTGGTCTGCGCGGAGGCGCCCGCGGCGTTCCACGCCCAAACGTGGTAGGCGTAGGTCGTGCCGCACTTGAGGCCGGTGCTTTCGTAGGTCGCGGTGCCGGTCGAGTTGGCAGGGGCGTCGGGCAGCGGCGTCCAGGGTCCGCAGCACCCCTCCTTGCGCTCGATCTTGAAGCCGCTCTCGTTGTTCGAGTTGTCCTGCCAGGTCAGCTCGAGCTCGCTCGCCGAGACCGTGGTGACGCGCAACCAGGTCGGTGCGGCGGGCGGGGTGCCGCCGGCGCCGCCGCAGGGAGTCCCGCCCCAGGTCGCGGCATCGAGACCGATCGCGGCGGCCAGCGCCTTGACCGGGCGGACGCCGCGGTAGATGCCGAAGCAGGCCGCCGAACTCCAGGTCGGCGGCGAGGCGTTCCAACCGAACTGGGAGAGGGCGGTGGAGAGCTTGGGCGCGAGGAGCGAAGTGCCGTCGAAGGTCGAGAGGCCAGCTCCCAGGCCGTTGTAGTAGTAATCGGTGCCGCAGTTGCCGGATACCACGGTGCCGTCTTGGTTGTACTGGATGCACGAGCTGGTGGCGGTCTGAGTGCCGTTGCCGAGGACGAGCTGCACCCAGGCCGACAGGTCCGCATAGACCGCATAGGCGCCGGTCATGGATGCATGTCCCGTGGCCAGATCGAAGGCCCGCAGCACGTCGCCCATCCACAGTGCGCGGGGGGCGTCGGCGGCGTCCCAGGCCCGCCCCTGCTGCCAGTACCAGTCGCCGGTGTAGGGAGCCCGCGGCGCGATCGGCTGTGTCGTCGTGTTCCAGCCGAAGTCGGTACGCCCGAAGGTCAGGTGTGTGCCGTCGAAGGCGCTGGCGATCAGCCACTGGTCGACGACCTCGCCGGCGCGGGTCAGATAGGCGGCGTTGTTGGTCGAGACATAGGCGGCGAGCAGGAAGCGCGCGACATCCTGCGAGTAGCCGATCCACATCTCCAGATTGCCGACGCCGCCCGCGGCGGTGTTGGCGCCGCCGCCCACCCAGTCGCAGACCTGCTGCTGCGTGACGCTGCTCGTGTAGCAGTGGTTCTGTCCCTGGTCGTACTCGGCAGCCAGGTGGTTTGCGGCCAGGGAGTCTCCGGCCGCGCGATAGATGGCGCGCGAAGCGGCGGGGAAGGCTGGGTTGCCGGCCGCATGATAGTAGGCGAGGCCGAAGCGGGCGGTGGCGTCGGTCGCGGTGTCCTGGGACCGGCAGGTGAGAGTGCCGCCGGACATCTCGGCGATCCAGCATGGAAGGCCGGGATGAGTTGACGAGGCCATGGCCTGGATGGTGTCGTGGATCGCCATCATCCGCGAGTCGCTATCGGCCAGGGCCGTGACGACGGCCAGCTCGGACAGCTCGTCGCTCACCACCAGGTAATCGGAAAACGACGGCGAGGCCAGCGGCGGGTTGATTGCGCCGCTGCCGTCCTTGAGGTGGGCGACGTCGCAATCGGTCGAGGTCGTGAACCAGGGCGGGACCTGCAGCGTCTTGCCGCCGATCGTCATGCTGTGCGTGGGGTGGAAGTCGATGGCATAGAGGTCGTCGACCAGCGTCAAGAAGTTTTGGCCCAGGGTCTGGCCGTTCTGGCCCGCGGCCCCGGGCTGAAGGACGCACTGAGCGTGAGCCGGCGCGCCGTGCAGCGCCAGGACGAGCGGCAGGGCGAGCGAGGCGGCGCGGTGGGGCAGTGTCTTCATCTTTCCCTCCTTTTGAGTGTGAGTGTGCCAGCGGATTGGAGGGCTAGGAGAGCAAGGCCGCTGCCAGGAATCGCGGCCGAAAAAGGGTGGGAAATGGCCCCCAACGAACACTCTTCGAGCGCCGGGCGCCAAGCGCGCTTGGCGCCGGCGGCGCGGCGCTTGGCGGTGCGCGGTTGAAGCGGCGCGGCAGCGGAACGCCTGGCGCGGCGCGCCGTCAGCGGTGCGCGGAGATGAGGCCCAGCCGCGCGAGCTTGTAGTTGAGCCCGTTGCGGGTGAGGCCGAGCGCGCGGGCGGCGGCGGCCTTGTTGCCGCCGGTGGCCGCCAGCGCCGCGGTCAGTGTTTCGCGCTCGAGAGCGGCGACGCGTTCCTCGAGGGTCGGCGCCGGCGCCGGCTCCGGCGGCGGGATGGGAGCCGCGGCCGCAGCCTGGGCCTGGGATGCGCCGGCCTCGGGGATGGAGAGGTGGCCGCTGCCGACGACGCCGCCGTCCGGACAGAGGAGGACGGCGCGCTCGACCTCGGCCGCGAGCTCGCGCACGTTGCCCGGCCAGGCATGCTCGGCGAGGCGGGCCAGGGCGCCGCGGCTGATTCCGAGGATGCGCTTGCCCAGGGCAGCGGCCGCGCGGTCCGCGAAGGCGGCCGCCAGCCGCGGGACGTCGGCGCGCCGCTCACGCAGCGGCGGCACGCGCAGCTCGAAGCCGCGCAACCGGTAGTAGAGATCGGCGCGGAAGCTGCCCGCGGCGACCATGGCGGCCAGGTCGCGATTGGCGGCGGCGATGACGCGCACCTCGAGCTTGCGCGGCGCCGGCGCCCCCAGGGGCAGGACCTCCCGTTCTTCGAGCACCCGCAGGATCTTGGCCTGCAGCTCGAGCGGGAGCTCGCCGATCTCGTCGAGAAAGAGCGTGCCGCCCTGCGCCCGGACGAACAACCCGGGACGGGGATCGACCCCGGTGGCGATCCGGCCGTGAACGCCGAACAGCTCGGCCTCGGCGAGGCTGGCCGGAATGGCGGCGCAGTTGAGGGTCACGAAGGGCCCGGCGGCGGCGGGGCCGGAGGCGTGGAGCGTGCGGGCCACCAGCTCCTTGCCGGTCCCGGTCTCGCCCAGCACCAGCACCTGGCGCCGGCTGCCGGCCGCCGCGGCGATCATGTCGAGCAGCGCCAGCGCCGCCGGCGAGGTGCCGGGCACCATTCCCTCGGGCAACCGCAGGCCGGCGGCCGGCGGCTTCGCCGGCGGCGGCGGCTCCGCGGCGGCTCCCAACCTGGCGGCCAGGTAGTCGAAGAGGTCCCGCTCCCAGGCATCGGCGCCCGGTCCGGCGCCGGCGAAGACGGCGGCGAGCCGCCAACCCTGGCCGGTGCCGGCGGCGCCGAGCAGCACGGTCGCCGCCTCGCCGCCGGCGCCAACCGCAACCATCGCGCCGCCCGGGCCGGCAGCCGCCAGCACCTGCCCGGCCGCCTCGCCCGGCACCGGACCGTGGCATTCGACGATCACGGCCTCGCCCCCCGCGACGCGGAAGGCGAGCAGGCTGACGGCGCCGAGAATGGGGCGGGCCGCGGCAAGGCCGGGAGCGACGCCGCCGTCGGCCGTCCCTGGCGACCGCTCCAGGACGCGAATCAGCCGCAGAGCGGCGCGCACCGAGCGGGCCGGCGGCGTCACCGCGCCGGTGGCGGTCGAGGGCGGGGCGGCGGCGAACCCCGCGTCGCCGGCGAGCGCCAACCCCAGCTCGGTCTCCGACGTCGCGACCTCTTCGAGCGTCAACGTGGCGGTGCCGAGGCCGACCTCGCCGCCGCACGACAGCAGCACCTGGGGCAAGCGCTGGCCGCTCGCGACCAGGCCGTTCTTGGAGCCGAGGTCGACCAGCAGCAGGTCGCGGCCGAGCGGCTGCAGGCGGGCGTGGCGGCGGGACACGCCGCGGAAGGGGAGGACCAGGTCGTTGCCGGCGGCGGCGCCGATGACGGCGGCGCCGGCGGGAAAGGGGAAGGACCGGATGCGGCCACCGCTGCGCGCGACGAGGCGGAGCATGACGGCGCCGGCGTCCCGCGGGACGCTATCTCCCGGCGGGCGGCGCCGCGCCGCTGCCGGCGCCGTCGCCGGCGCGGGCGAGCCGGGCCGCGCGCTGCTCGATGAAGGCGATCTGGGCGCGCACGGCGGTGTTGACGCGGGACTGCTCGCGCGCCAGCTGGGCTCCCTCACGCGCCGCGCGGAGCGCCGCGGCAGGTTGTCCCAGGCGGGCCAGGAGCTCGCCCTGAAGCGACAGCAGCTCGGGGACGGCCTCGGAGCTGCGCGGCAGCTCCGCCTCGACCTCCCGCAGGAGGTCCCGAGCGGAGGTGCCGCCGGCGAAGCGCAGCTCGAGGAGGAAATAACGCAGGAAGTCGGGGCTGGTTGGCGTGATCGCCAGGCCCTCGACGGGCGGCGCCTCGCCCGCCCGCCAGCGCACGTAGCGGCGCATGGCTTCGGCGAAGTCGGCGGTGTCGGGATAGAGGGCCGCGAAATGCTCGATCCGGGTGCGCGCCTCCGCGAGGCGCCCCAGCTCGCTCAAGGCCAGCACCTCGCCCTCCAGGTACTCCCACTTGGGGCGGCCGGTCTGGTTGGAGCCGCCGCGTCCGAGGCCGCGCCGGTACCAGGCGGCCGCCGGCGCGAGCCGGCCGGCGAGGTGAAGGGCGCGGGCGGCATCGTAGGCCACGTCCGAAGCCGCCTCCGAAGTGCGGGCGAGCCGGGCGAACGCGGCTTCTCCTGCCGCGATGCGCCCCGCGCCGATCAGGGCGCGGGCGTGCAGCCGCCGGGTCCAGTCGACGAGCCGCTCGTCGCCGGTGGCCGCCGCCTCCCGGCAGGCGCGCTCGGCCGCCGGCAGCGCGTCGGCGGCGTCGCCGCCGGCGAGCAGGCGCGCCGCCTCCTGCAGGTCGCGATAGGCGCCTTCGCGCCGCTCACGGCGGTCGGCGGACGCCGCCGGCGGCGAGAGGCGTTGGCCAGGCTGCAGGCCGTCGAAGCCGAGGTCCAGGTGGACCGCGCCGGCATAGGAACAGCGGATCGTGCGCCGTAAGCGATCGGCGGCGCACGGACGAGCGTCATCCGCGAACCGCTCGCGGGGCCCGAGAACGTACCAGAGGAGCGAGGTGGCCGAGGAGGCGGAATACGCTCCGTCCGGAGTGCCGGCGACGGCCCGCAGCGGGGAGGCGAGGTCGTTGACCGGCGGGACCAGGCGGACCGCCGCGATGCCGGTGTACCAGCCCATGCGGTTGTTGATGCCGGCAAAGAGCAGCGCGGCGCGGCCATTGCCGTCGAGGTCGGCGGTGGCGGTGAAGCGGTGGTGGCCCGAGCTGACGAAGACGATCCGCGCCCTCCCGATCCGCGGCTCGTAGAGCACGGTGTAGCTCGGCCACCAGAGGCGGTGCCGATAGTTCACCAGCACCTCGTCGCCGCCGTCACCGTCCAGGTCCACGGCGTCGAGGGCGGGGCCGAAGGTGTCGGCGAACCCCGGGAAGAGGTAGGCGGCGTCGGGCAGCATCACATGGCTAAGGGTCGTGCCGCGCTCGGGGTCGAGCACGGCCAGGGTGTGGGCTTGCCGCGGTGTGCCTTCCGGCTCGAGGACGCCGATCAGCACCGGCGGCTCGCCTGGGCGCAGGCGGGCGCGCACGAACGACAGCGGCTTGGCCAGCGGCGCGGTCCACAGCACCTCGCCGGCGCGGCCGATGGCGGCGGTGCCGCCGGCGCCGCCGGCGACGGCGACCAGGTGGGAGAAGCGGGGGGGCGGCGACGGCCGGCGGGCCGCCGGTGCCAGGCCGGCGAGCAGGAGCACGAAGGCCGCCCCTGCCGTGGCGGCCAGCCGCCTCCTCAAACCGGTGCCTTGCCGCGCCACCGGCGACCGGTGCGCCGCGAGATCGGCCAGGGCCGCGGCGGCGGAGGGATAGCGTTCGCCGGCATTCCGGGCGAGCAGGCGCCGGACGGCTGCCGCGAGCCAGGGGGCGACCTCGGGGCGCCAGGCCCGCACCTCGGGCGGCGCTTCGCGGAGGTGCCCGAGGAGGGTGCCGAGGGCCGATCTCCCCGCATGGGGCAAGCGTCCGGTCAGCATCTCGAACAGCACGACTCCCGCCGAATAGAGGTCGCTCCGCGCGTCCACCTCCTCGCCCAGGGCCTGCTCGGGAGAGAGGTACTGGAAGGTGCCGAGGAAGGAGTCGTCGCGGGTGAGGCGCGTCTCGTCGGTCTCGAGCTGCCGCGCCAGGCCGAAGTCGGAGAGTTTCACTCCGCCTTCGGCGGTCAGCAGGACGTTGCCGGGCTTGACGTCGCGGTGGACGATGTTGCGTGCATGGAGGGTGCGGAGGCCTTCGAGGATCTGCACGCCGATGCTCACCGCTTCGGCGACCGCCAGGGGACCGGCTGCCAGGCGCCGGTCGAGCGAACCGCCGGCGACGACCTCCATGGTGAGGAAGACGGTGTCGCCGGCGCTGCCGATGTCGAAGATGCGCACCAGCCGGTGGCCGGCCGCGTCACGGGCCAGGGCCGCCTCGCGCCGGAAGCGCGCCAGGGAATCCGGCGAGAGCCGGTCGGCGCGCAGCACCTTGAGCGCGACCTCGCGGTCGAGGACGCGATCGTGAGCGCGGTAGACGATGGCAAAGCCGCCGCCGCCCAGCCGTTCGCCGATCTCGTATCGGCCGGCGACGACGCTGCCCGGAGCGAGAGCGGGCCGCGGGCTGGAAATCGCCGCTCCGAGCCCCACGGTCTCGGTCGGGTGCGGTCCGTGCGTCGTTGCGGCCGGCATCGCCTGGGCCTCGATAATTGCTGTCTTCAAGTCTATGCCATTCAGCGGTGGCCGGATCGCCGGCGACCGCCCGCCTGCCGAAGGCGGCGGCTGGCCTATGCCGGACCGCCGCGGCGCGGCGCCAGCATCTCTTGCAGGAGATCGGGGTGGGCGGGGTCGCGTTCGAGGTGGGGGAAGCGCTCGCCGCCGTGATAGTCGATCTTCAAGGCGTGGATCTCGTCGCCGTGCTCGACCGTGACCTCGATCGGGCCGGCGGTGTGGCCGGCGCTCTGCAACGCGGCGGCGGCGGCCTCGGGCGACCACTTCACGGCGTCCACGGCGATGAGCTTCATGCCGGGCCCGATGCCGGCGGCCCAGGCCGGCGAGCCGACGACGACGTCGCTCACCTCGCCGTCCCTCTTCGCCCACAGGCCGAGCGAGAAGCTGAGGTCGACGAGGTCCTGGACCTTGGCGAGCGCGGCCTGGTATTCGTTCGGCCGCTCGTTCCAGGCCAGCTTCCAGCCGGCGGCTTCGAGGCCGCCCACCGGGGCGTGCGGATTGACCGCCATGACGCGGGCGGCGAAGAAGCCGCGCCAGTCGTAGGGGAGCAGGCGGCCGAGCGCCGCGTAGACGTCGTCGGCGGTGTAGGGCTGGACGGCCGGAGTCTCGCTCCCGCCGCCGAAGAAGGCGCGGCAGAAGTCGTCGAGCGATCTGGCCTGGCCGCCCTGCCGGCGCAGCACGGCGTCGGTTTCGAGCCAGACCAGCATCGACTCGTCGTAGTAATCGCGGCCGCGGCGGTAGGCCGTCCAGGCGGCGGGGGCGCTGTCGAATGCCGGGATGGCGGCGGCGGTGTCGACGAGCGGCCGCCATTGCCGCCCGGGGCGGTTGCGGTCCTGGGTGGCCGCCACCCACGCCAGGTACTCGCGGGTCTGCTCGGGCGTCCACACGCCGCTGCGGGTGGTCAGCAGCACGTCGCCGAGATAGCGCGTCAAGCCCTCGTAGACCCACAGGAGATCGGTGCGCAGCGGCGCCAGCGGGTCGGCGGTGGCGAGCCCGGCGGGGCGGCGGTACTTGCCGTTCCAGGAGTGCACGTACTCGTGGGGCAGCAGGTTCCCCCAGCGCAGGAGCTGCGCCGGATCGGTGAACAGCCCGGCGTGCCCGCGGTCGTCGCTCGACTCGTGGTGCTCGAGGCCGTTCTCGTCGAGCGTGTCGCCCAAGGCCACCAGCCAGTGGTACTCGCGGTAGTGGCGCGCTCCGAAGAGCGCCGCCGCTTCGCCGGGGAGCCGCTGGTAGGCGGCGATGCGCGCCGCCGGCACGTCGAGAGAGGCGCGCCGGTCGGCCGCCAGGCTGATCCGCACCGGCGACGCGCCGAGGCCGTCGGCGAGCTCGATGGTGCGGAAGACGTCGCCGGCCAGGAGCGGCGAATCGAGCAGCGTGTAGAGCGTCGTCGGCGCGAACGCGAGGGTGTCCCGGCTCGCCGACTGGGGTTCGCCGGCGGGGCCGGTACGGTCCGCGCGGCCGGCGTCGGCGGCGTCGGCGTCGGCGTCGGCGTCGCGGGCAGCCCGGTTGGGGTCGTGGGCGGCGGCGGCGGCGTTACGGGCGGCGCGGTGGGTCCGGTCCAGCGGCAGGGCGGTGTCGAAGTGCCACCCCTGCGGCAGTCGGAGGCGGGCGCGGATCGGGATCTCGGCGGCGGCGCGCCCCACGGGATAGACCAGCAGGTCGTGCCAGTCGACGATCGCGAGATGCGGCGTGGCGTTGGGGGTCTCGCCGTAGCCGCTGCCGAAGGCGACCGGAGGCGAGAGGTAATCGAGCTCGACCGTGACGGCGGCGGCGCCGGCGGGGACCTCGAGGTGGAAGACGAAGGGGTCGAGCGGGTCCCGCTGCCAGGCAAGCGCCTTGCCCTGGGCGGTGACGGCGAAGCCGGCAAGCTGCATGATCGGGCCGGTCGGCGTGTGCTCGCCCTGGATCCACTTGGGGTAGGCGAGAGCGAGCGGGCCCGGCGCCGCGGGGATCACGAGCCGGGAGTGGAAGAATCCGCGGCGGGCGTCGGTGGCGTCCACCAGGAGCTCGATCGGCGCGCCGGCGGCGGCCGGCGCTGCGACGGCCGGCACGGCGGCGGAGCCGGGTGGCGCCTCGCCGGCGGCGGCTGGCGCCGGCACGAACGCCGCCAGGGAGGTCACGATGAAGCTCGTGCAGAACAGCGAGATTCCTGGACGAGGCATGGGCTCGGGGTCTCCTCGCGGTCTGAGACGTTCGCGGCTTTGCCCGGCCGCCCGGCGTTGTGAATTGGGCGTCATCGTAGCAGACCGCCGCCGGCAGGCAGTGGCTCAGTTGAACAGCGGTGACCTGCGGGGCGATCCGAGAGGTTGAACCGCCCCGCCCCGTGCTGCCGGCTCGCCGTGCGGATGTCATCCCAGAGGGTGGTCTGTGTGCCGCCCTCCGACAAGCGCGCTGCATGTTTTGCGCGGACTCTCCGGCCCGGTTCGCTTTCTGCCCATATTCGTTTCTCCCTACAGCTCGACAGGTGGATGGCACCCCCAACCGTCCGTTAGGGCTGAGCGGGTTACAGCGTTCCTCACTTTGGCGAGCATCTCCCGATTATGTGCAAAGCTGATTTCGCCTCGATGCTGCAGCTGCCCCACAACCAGTCCGGGATGCACGCCGATCCGGCTTGCGAAACCGCGGATTTTTTCCTTGTAGTACAAAGGACGA
>DATKFK010000305.1:0-3158 GCA_035544375.1 Thermoanaerobaculia bacterium | reverse complement strand
CCGTTGATGTCGTAGAAGATGCGCCGCGGCCCATCGCAGGTGAAGGGCTCGGGGAGCTGCGTGGCGTCGAAGGGGTTGGGGAAGGGGCCGTTGGGCGCCCCCAGACTGATCCCCGCCGCCGCCGGCGCCGCGGCGACGCCGAAGGCGGCGGCCGCCGAGTTGTGGCCGCGGATGCAGCCTCCGGTTGCGAGCTGCAACTGGCCCCGGAAGGCCAGGACGTTGAGCAGGCGGCTGGCGCCGGCGAACTGCACCACCACCACCTGCTCGCCGGCGAAGGCGTTGCCGACCTCCTCGATCGGTTCCTGGGTGCAGCTCTGCGTGTTGGTCGAAGCCTCCACCACGGTGGACAGGCTGTTGTCGAGGACGTAGAGGTCGTAGTCGTTGCAGGATGCCGCCGCCGGGTCCGACCAGTGCAGCACCACGCCGTCCGTGGTGTCGGCGGTGATCATGTCCGACTGGCCGCCGTCGCCGAAGTTGTGGGTGGTGCCGGCGCCGGCCCCGAGCACCGGATCGAGGTTGCCGTTGGGGTTGAAGTCTCCCTCCCAGGTGCCGGAGGTGCCGGCGTCGAGGTTGCCCTCGTTGCCGGCCGACGAGAAGTAGAGGGCGCCGGCGGCGGTGACCTGGTTGACGGCGTCGGCGATGAGGTTGTCCTGAAACGGCGACTCGGAGAGGTAGGAGACGTCATCGACGATGACGTCGCAATTGGCGGAGCTGCGCAGGGCCAGGATGTTGGCGGCGAAGGTCGCCTCGTCGGGCTGCGCGGTGGCGAAGCCCAGGGCGGCGCCGGGCGCAAGGTCGTGGACGATCTCGAGCATCGCCGTGCCTTCATCGCCGGTGCCCGCCTGGCCGGCCAGCACGTCCACCGCCGGCAGGTCGCCTGCGGATTGCAGGACCGGCAGCGAGTCGACGCCGTCGGAGAGCACGCAGATCTTGACCCCGGTCCCATCGACCCCGAAGAAGGCGCGCGCCTGCGCCGCCCGGTGCGTGGCGTCCCCTTCGGAGTCGAAGTGTTCGAGGATCGGCTGCGTCGCGCGCTGCACGAACCTCACCTCGGGCATCGCCGCCACGGTCTCGGTGGCGGCGAGCAGCAGCCGGGCGCGGAGGGTGGCGTAGCGTGGCTGCACGCTGACGATGCGGGCGCCGAGGCCCTGCAGGCGGGTGAGGATCGGCTTGATGCCGGCGGGCGAGAAGGCCTTGACGTCGACCAGCATGGTGCCGTCGGGGGCCGCGGCGGGCACGCGCAGCTTGGTGAGGCCGGCCAGGCGCGGGTCCTGGCGCTGCCGCAGCAAGGCGTAGATCAGGTTGGAGTCCATCTTCTGCTGCGCCGGGGTGCGCGCTGCCTTCTCGCCCTGAAGCGCCTGGATCTGGGCGCGGGCGCTGGCTTGCAGCTGTGACCGCGGCGGGCGCGGAGGTGCCTGGGCGCCGGCGCTCCCCGAACCGGCGGCGAAGACCGCCAGGACGGCGATGGCGGCGATGGCAAAGACCGCGGCGGCCGGCGGCGGAGCGGCGCCGCGCGACCCCGTCCGGCGTCGCCATACCCCAGGATCAGCGGCACTCGCGGGCTGCGCCGCGGCGGCAGGATCGGGATGAGAGCTTTGGATCATCGGTGTCTCCCTGGCAAAGCGGCGCGACAGCTACCAGGGAGATGCGCGCCGTTCGGGTGCCGGCGGACGGGGCCCGCGAGGGCAATCCGCTGCCGGTCACTCGGCAAATGACGACCTGGATGAGACCAGACGAGGAAGAATCTAGCGGAGCCCTAAAGGGCCGTCAAGGAGATGGCAGAGGGGTCGGAGGCCGCCCTCGCCGCCCTCGCCGCGGTCGGATGCCTGGCGGCGCGGTGGGGCGGAGCGCCGGCGCGGCGCTCAGAAATCGACGTCCCAGGTGCCTGCCGCCTGCTCGGCGGCGACCAGCGCCTTGGCGCGCTCCGCCAGGGCGTCCAGGTAGGCCAGGCGCACGTCGTTCTCGGTCTTCTGGGCGTTGAGGACCTCGAGCAGGGTGGCGGCCCCGTGCTCGTAGCTGAACAGCTTGGCGGTGTAGACCGCCGAGGCGTCGGCGAGCGCTCCGCCGACGAACTGCGCCACGCGCTCGTTGGCGAGCCGGTACCGTGCGACCGCCTGGCGCACGTCGGCCCTGGCACGCACCTCCACCGCCCGGAGGCTGACCCCCGCCTGCAGGGCCGTCTGGCGGGCCGCCTCGACCTCGCCGCGGTAGCGGTTCCAGAGCGGCAGCGGCAGCGACAGCGACAGGCCGATCGACGAGTAGCTGGGCGCCGGCGCGACGTCGTTGTGCGAACGCTGGTTCGACTGGTAGGTGACGCCCAGGTCAAAGTCGGGCACGCGCATCGCCTTGGCGAGATCGAAGCTGGCGCGCGCCGAGTCGAACGCCCGGTGCGCCGCGATCACGTCGGGCCGGCTGGCAAGCGCCCGCTGGACCAGCAGCTCCTCGTCGAGGGTGCGCGCCGGGGCCTCGAGGTCGCCCACCGGGACCGGGGTGGTGGAGGGGCGGTTGCGGCCGAGCAGCTGCTCGAGCCCCACCGCTGCCGCCTGGGCGTCGGACAGCGCGGCCAGGAACTCGCTGCGGAACTGCAGGGCGTCCACCCGCGACTGCGTGACGTCGATCTCCCCGACGTCGCCCACCTCGAGACGCTTGCGGTTCGCCTCGACCAGCTTGTCCAGCGCCTCCGCGGAGCGTTTCTTCTCCTCGGCGATGCGGCGGTTGACGAGGGCGTCGATGAAGGCGTCCGCGGCGGTCCCGCGCAGGGTGCGAAAGAAGTCCTCGAGCGTTGCCGCGGCCTGGGCCAGGTTGGCGCGGGCCACCGCCACCCGCTTGCCGCGCTTGCCCCCGAGCTCGACGGTCTGCGTGAGGCCGAAGCTGTTGTTGGCGGGTTCCCGGTTCTCACCGCTGTCGGTCACGTCCCGCCCGGAGGTGCCCACCGCCAGCACGGGGTTGGGCGACACCCGGGCGGCGACGACCTGGGCCTCGGCGATCGGCACGTTGTACCGCTGTGCCGCATAGTCGAGGTTCGACGCCGCCACCTCCGCCAGGAACGCCGAGAACCTGATCTGCCCTCCCGCCATGACCTCGGTGGGCGGCGGCGCCGCCGCGGGCGCCAGCGGGGGCGCCGGCGCCACCCCGGGTGCGGCCCCGTGCACTGCCGC
>DATKFK010000304.1:0-8565 GCA_035544375.1 Thermoanaerobaculia bacterium | reverse complement strand
GGCGTGGGCTGCCGAGCGTCAGGCGCCGTGGCGGCCGCGAGCGGGAGCGGCAGGAAGAGGGCCGGCGCCAGTTGGAGCAGGAAGCATGCGAGCCGCTGCGGCACGTTCTCCTCCTCGAGAGTTGCCGTCAGCGTAGCCCAGCAGATCAGCCATTGTCAATTGCGCGACAGGCCATCTCGCCATGCCATTCCAAGGCGAAAAATGCGCAAACCTGAAGGCGAGGACAGCGATCCTCAGTGGGCCGATCCGCCCTGCGCGCTGCCGCGCTTCGCCTCCGCGGCGAGGTCGCGGCCCAGCAGGTCGAAGAGGAAGGCATCGTACAGCGCGGTCTCGTGGAGGCGCTGGAAGCGGCCCGACTTGCCGCCGTGGCCGGCCTCCATGTTGACGTGGAAGAGGAGCGGATTGGAGTCGGTCTTGCGAGCCCGTAGCTTGGCGACCCACTTCGTCGGCTCGTAGTACTGCACCTGGCTGTCCCACAGCCCGGTGGACACCATCATCGCCGGGTAGGCCTTGCGCTCGACGTTGTCGTAGGGCGAGTAGGAGAGCATGTAGTCGTAGTAGCTTTTCTCCTTGGGATTGCCCCACTCGTCGAACTCGTTGGAGGTCAGGGGAATGCTCTCGTCGAGCATCGTCGTGACGACGTCGACGAACGGCACCATGGCGAGCACCCCGCGGTAGCATTCGGGGCACTGGTTGACGACCGCGCCCATGAGGAGGCCGCCGGCGCTGCCGCCCAGCGCGAAGACCCGGTCCCGGGCCCCGTAGCCCTGCGCCACCAGGAAGCGCGTCACGTCCACGAAGTCGTTGAAGGTGTTCTTCTTGTGCAGGAGCTTGCCGTCTTCGTACCAGGCCCGGCCCAGCTCCTGTCCGCCCCGGACATGGGCGATCGCAAAGACGAACCCGCGATCGAGAAGCGACAGGTTGTTGGGGTTGAAGGTGGGGTCGCTCGAGTTGCCGTAGGAGCCGTAGCCGGTCTGCAGCAGCGGGGCGCCTTTGCCGCGCCGAAAACCCTTGCGATAGACGATGGAGACGGGGATTCGCTTGCCGTCGCGGGCCGGCGCCCAGACGTATTCGGAGACATAGTTCGCCGGGTCGAAGCCGCCGAGGACGACGTCGCGCTTCCTTAGCTTCTTCGCCCCGGTTTCGAGGTCGAGATCGTAGTCCGAGCGCGGCGTCGTCAGGGACGTGTAGACGTAGCGCAGCGTCGTGGAGTCCTGCTCCGGGTTCTCGCCGAGGAGGAAGGTGAAGGAGGGCTCGTCGGCGGCGATCAGCGACTCCTTGCCGTCACTCCAGCGCTTGATGCGGATCTTGCGCAGGCCGTTCGAGCGCTCGCCGACGGCGAGGTAGTCCTTGAGGACCACGAATTCATGGACGAACGCGTCGGAGCGCGCGGGCACCACGTCGCGCCAGGCGCTGCGGTCGGCGACAGCGGCCATCGGCACGCGCACCAGGCGGAAGTTCGGCGCCTGCCAGTTGGTGCGCAGGATCCAATCGCCGCCGAGGTCATCGGCCTCGTACTCGTGGTCTCGCTCGCGCGGCAGCAGGACGTGGAAGGCCAGCTGCGGGTCGTCGGCGCTCGCCACCCACCACTCGGTGGATACCGTGCTTTGCAGCGCGATGATCAGGAAACGGTCGCTCGCGCTCTTGTCCACGCTGAGGTAGAAGGAGTGGTCTTTTTCCTCGTACACCTGGGGATCGGACTTCGGGTCGGTGCCCAGCAGGTGCTTGCGCACCCGGTAGCCGAGCAGGGTGACCGGATCGTTCTCCACGTAGAGCAGCGTGCGGCCGTCATTGGCCCAGGTGAAGGATGGCGAGACGCCAGGGATGGTATCGGCGAGCGTCTCCCCGGTCTCCAGGTTCTTGAACTTGAGGACGTATTGACGCCGGCCGACGACGTCCTCACCGTAGGCGAGGAGCTTGCCGTCCCGCGTCACCGCCGTGCCGGCGACCTGGAAGTAGCCATGGCCTGCCGCCAGCGCGTTGCCGTCCAGCATCACCTGCTCGGGGGCGGTCGGGGAACCCTTGCGGCGCGCGTAGATCGGGTATTCCTTGCCGGCCTCGAACCGCCGGTAATACCAGTAACCGTTCTTGCGGGCGGGGACGCTGGAATCGTCCTGCTTGACACGCCCGAGCAGCTCCGAGAAGAGCAGGTCCTGCTCCGTCCTGGTGTGCGCCAGCACGGCATCGGTATAGGCGTTCTCGGCCGCCAGATAGGCCAGCATCTCCGGCTTCTCGCGCTGATCGTCGCGCAGCCAGTAGTAGTCGTCGGTGCGCGAGCCGTTGGGCGACGTCACCTCGTAAGGATGCGCGGCGGCGACCGGTGGTGCCGCGGCCATGGCCGCCACCGGTGGTGACGTGACCGTGACCGCGACCGGCGTGGCGACCGCCGGGAGGTTGGCCGGCGCCGGAGCCGCCGCGGCTTCCTGCCGAGCGAAGGCGGCGCGGGGCCCCCACGCCGTGAGCGCGTACACGGCAAGCGTTGACAGGGCAAGGGAAAAGCGCTTCATGGTTGGACCTCCGAACGCTCCGGTGCCGACAGTGGGAGCCGCGCCATTCTACCGGGCGGCCCGTGCTTTATGATGACGCGATGCTACCTCGCGACCTCGAAGACCTCCGGCAAGGGTTCGACGCCGCCGAGCGCGAGGCCGCGGCGCTCATCGCCGGTCTCGACGACGAGCAATTCAACTGGCGCCCGATCCCGGCGGCGTGGAGCATCGCGCAGTGCCTCGATCACCTCAGCGCCGCGAGCCGAGTCTATCTCGCCCCAATGGAAGAAGCGGCTGCCGCGGCGCGGCAGCGCGGCTGGCAGCGGCGCGGACCCATCCGGCTCGGAGCGCCGTCGCAATGGTTCGTGCGCGAGCTGGAGGCGCCGCCACGCCGGCGGCTGAAAGCGCCGCGGAAAATCACGCCCATGGCGGCAGCCGCACGCGCCAGCAGGGCGGCGACAGGCGAGGAGTTCGAGCGCCAGCAGGCGCGGGTGCGCGCGCTGCTCGCCGGGGTGGCCGACCTCGACCTCAATCGCGCCCGCTTCCGCAATCCGTTCGTTCCCCTGGTCCGCTTCACTCTCGGCACCGGCTTCATGGTCATCGCCGCCCACCAGCGCCGTCATCTCTGGCAGGCGGCGAGCCTGCGCCGGCGGCCGGACTTTCCAAGCGCCGAAGCTCAATACCGAGGGTCTTGACCCGGCGGAGGTCCCGCGCCTGGCCCGCCCGTGGGCTGATTCAGATAGATGTCGATGCGCGGCTTCTCGCCGGGGGCGAGCACGACGATGCGGGCCTTCGGCAATACCTTGCGCACCATCGCCAGGTAGAAGTCGGTGCGGGTCTGCTGCGGTGTGCGGCGGGCCTGCTCCAAGACCTGGTCGAAGCGGCTGGCGGCGCCGCGGGCCGTCTGCAACCGCTGGTCGGCCCAGGAGCGCGCTTCGGCCAGCACGCGCTCCGCCCGGCCGTGCGCCAGGTTGAGCGAGCTGTCCCTCCTGGTCTGGGCCTCGTTGACGGCGCGCGCCGCTTGCGCCCTGGCGTCGCTGACCTCGAGAAAGGCGGCGGCGGCCTCGGGCGGCGGGTTGACCGCCTGCAGCGTCACGGCGACCAGGGAGATCCCGGCGCCGTAGGCCTGCAGCATCGCCTGGGCCTTGCGCCTCACCTCGTTCTGTACGCTCGCCTTGCCGGAGGTCAAGACCTCCTCGACCGTGCGGCGGGCGATCTCGTCGACCATCGCTGCCCGCACCGCCTGGGTGAGCAGGGCGGTCGGGTCTTCGCCGGCGAACAGGTAGGCGGCAGGCGAGCTGACGCGATACTGGACGACCAGCGTGGTCTCGATCAGGTTCTCGTCGCCGGTGATCAGCGACATGGGCGCGCCGTTGTCGCCAGCCACCTGCAGGCGCATCACCTCGCCGGTCTTGACGTGGGTCACCGTATCGACCCCCGGCGGCAGCGCCAGGTGCAGCCCCGGCTCGACCCGCCGTTCGACCAGGCGCCCGAAGCGGCGCACCACCGCCGATGCGCCGTTGGCGACCGCGTACAGGCCGCCGGCAAGCCAGCCGGCGAGCGCGGCGAGCACCAGCAGGGCGCCGAGCCCGCGCCGGTTGCGGCGGCCGGCAGCGGCGGCGGCGCGGATGATGCGGACGCTGGCGACGCTGGCGACGCTGGGCGGAGCCGCCTCATTTGCCATCGAGGGCTCGCAGCAGCTTGGAGTCGGACTGCAGGAACAGCGTCGTCTTGTCGTCGATCACCAGCTCGTAGCTCTCGAGCGTGCGCAGGAAACGATAGAGGTCCGGGTCCTTGGCGTAGGCGGCGGCGAAGATGCGCAGCGCGTCGGCCTCGCCGCGGCCGCGGATCGACTCGGCCTGCGCCTTGGCCGCGGCCAGCACCGCCTCGCGCTCGGTCGCCGCCTGGGCCTGGATCTTGAGCGCCTGCTCGTCGCCTTCGCTGCGATAGCGGGTGGCGATGCGGCCGCGTTCCGCGCGCATGCGCTCGATGACGCTGTCGCGGTTCTGCGCCGGCAGGTTGAAGCCGGCGATCTGGAGGTCCACCACCTGGATGCCGAAGCTCGCCGCCGCCAGCCGGCCGATCGCCGCGCCGGTGCGCTCGCCGACCGCGCGCAGGCGCACGCCGCCGCTGCCGGCATGGATGAAGCTTTCCATTGGCTCGCGCCCGACCGCGGCTCCCATCTCCGAGGCGGTGAAGTCGAGCAGCCGGGCCTCGGCCTCCTGGCGGGTGCGGACCGTCTGTGCGAACAGCAAGGGATCGGCGATCCGCCAGCAGATGAAGCTGTCGACGACGACGTTCTTGCGGTCGACGGTGAGCATCTCCTGCGGCCCGCTGGCGAAGACCAGCAGCCGCGAATCGAAACGCAGGACGGTGTCGATCGGCCACGGCGCCTTGACGTGAAGGCCGGGGCCGGCGACGCCGGGCAGCGGCCGCCCGAAGCGGGTGACGATGGCGACCTGCGTCTCGTCGACCGTGAACAGCGCGGAGAGCAGCAGGGCCGCCGCCGCGGCGCCCGCGATCCAGTAGAAAAGCCGGGTCCTTGCGCTCATGGGGTCACTCTCCATCTGGTGGTGGCGGCGGGGCGGGGCTCGCCGGCGCCTGGCCCGGCCAAAGCACGACGCGGCGGCCCGCCGTGCCCGGCGGCACGATGAATTTCCGGCGTCCTGGCAGGACTTTCTCCGCGGTCTCGAGCCAGAGCAGATCGCGCAGGATGTCGCGGTGGGCGGCGAATGCGCCGGCCCGGGCGGTGAAGGCCAGGGCATTGCCGGCGGCGACCACGCGGGCGGAGTCGGCGCCCGCCTGCGCCTCGGCCACCGAGAGGGCGGCGGCACCGCGCGCCCGCGGCACCTGCTTCTCGCTCTCGGCGAGCGCCGTCTGGATGCGCTTGTCGCGGTCCTCGCGGGCGCTCGATACGTCGCGGAAGGCGAAGACCGCGTCCTGGGGCGGATGGAGGTCCACGATGTGCACCGATCCGACCCTTACCCCGGCGCCGAGGCGATCGAGCCGGCGCTGGGTCTCCGCGGCGAGCGATTGCTCGAGCTGGCCGCGGCCCGCGGTCAGCAGGCCGTCGAGCGTGTTGGCCGCCACCAGCGCGCGCGCCGCCGCCTGGGCGCAGAGGCCCACCAGGTCGTGCTCCCGGTCCAGCCGATAGAAGAAGGTGTAAGGGTCGGAGAGGCCGTAATGCACCGAGAAGCTCATCTCGAGCAGGTTCTCGTCGCCCGCCAGGTAGGAGGCCTCGCGCGTGTCGGTGTTCATCGCCGCCACCAGGCTGTGCCATTGCGCCGGGTCGGCGGCCCGCAGCAGCTCCTGGCGCCTCGCGAGCAACGACAGATCGCTGTGAAAGCCGACTTCGGCGCGGCGGGGGTAGCGAACGCGCCAGAGGGCCATGCCGGCGAAGGGCCGCGGCGGCAGCCAGTGCAGGCCGGGCCGCACGCCGCGCGCGACGATGCGGCCGAAGCGCAGCTCGTAGCCGATGGCATCGGGTGGCACCACCGTCAGGCCGGACAGCAGGTAGCCGGCGACCACGGCCGCCGCGGCGGCGCGCGGCAGGAGACGCCTGGCCGCCGCCCGCCAGCGCGCCCGCTGCTCGGCCGGCGCCGTCCCCTGAAGCCAGGTCCCAAGGCCCCGCAGGTTCGCCGCCAGCTCGCTCACCCCCTGGCGCGCGGCGCCGGCCCACAGCCGCCAGATCACCAGCACGAGCAGCGCCAGCGCGCAGAGCAGCTCGAAGAAGGCCGGCACGCCCTCGGCCTGCGACGCCAGCTGGCCGGTGATGCGCCATCCCGTGGCGCCGGCCAGCGCATCGAGCCCCAGGCCGCACAGGACCGCCACGATCAGCACGCTGCCCAGGTAGACGCGCAGGAAGCGGCCGCCGAAATGACGGGCCAGCAGGGTGACGGTGGCGGTGTTGGTGGCAGGCCCCGCGAGCAGGAAGACCAGGGCCGCCCCGGGGCTCACGCCCTTGGCGATCAGGGCGGCGGCGATCGGCGTGCTGGCCGAGGCGCAGACGTACATCGGGACGGCCAGCAGCATCAGCAGGAGCATCGCCATGAGGCCGCCGCCCGTGGTCGCCGCGACGAGGTCGGCCGGGACCAGGGCCGCGATGACGCCGGCCGCCAGGACGCCCACCACCAGCCAGAACACGATGTCGTCCACCAGCTCGACGAAGGCGCGCTGGCCAACCGCGCGCAGGATCCGGCGCAGCGGCACGGCCGGCTCACCGGATGGCGGGGCCGCGGCCGCCGCGGATGGCGTGGAGGGACCGGCGGCGGTGGACGCGGCCACGGCGGGCGCCGTTGCGCCGCCCGTTTCTGCCGCGGGGGTTGCGGTTGCCGCGGCGGGCGCTGCGGCCTGTCCGGGTGCGGGCTGGGGGCGGAGGAACCGGCGCACCGGGTCCACGAGCGCCGCCCAGAGTCCCCGGAAGCCGACGTAGGCATCGTCCTCGTCGCCGCCGGCGGCGTCCGCGTGGTCGTGGTGGTCGTGGTCGTGGCCCGCCGCGCCGGCGGCGCGGTCCGCGGCGCCGTGGTCATGGCCCGCTGCGCCGGCGGCGCGGTCCGCGGCGCCGTGGTCATGGCCCGCTGCGCCGGCGGCGCGGTCCGGAGCCTCGTGCCCCTGGTCCGGGACGCCGTCGGCTGGGCCCTCGGCAACGGCGCTCCCGGCACCCGCGGCGCCTTCGACATCGGGGACGCCGACGGCGATCGTCACCACCGCGGCGACCATGGCGCTGGCCAGCGCGGCCACCAGGCGGGCCAGGGCCATCAAGGGGCCCATCAGGCCCCAGGTCAGGACCACCGCGTCGGCGCTCGATTCCGGCGTGGTGATGAGGAAGGACAGGACCGCCGGGCGGCTGGCCCCCTGGCGGCGCAGCGAGATGGCGACCGGCACGATGCCGCAACTGCACAGCGGCAGCGGGATGCCGAGCAGCGCGGCCCGCGCCGCCGCTCCGAGGCCGGCCCCTCCCATCCAGCGGCCCAGCTGGCGCCGGGAGACCAGGACGTGCAGCAGGCCGGCCAGCAGCAGGCCGAACAGCACGAAGGGCGCGGCCAGGAAGAAGGTGTCCCAGGCGGCCGACAGCACGGCCTGCAGCGTTCTGAGGACCATCATGGGCGCTGGCTCCGCAGCTGCCGGCGCCGCCGCGCGCCACGCCGCAACGCCCGCAGGAGGTAGGCGGCGGCCAGGATCGCGGCACCCAGCAGGATGATCGCCGGCCCCGAGGGCAGGTCCCAGCGATACGACAGGGCCAGCCCGCCGCCGGTGCTGGCCAGGCCGGCCGCCACCGAGATGGCGATCACCGGTCCCAGGTCGCGGGCGAGGAGCATGGCGGTGAGCGGCGGGATGGTGAGCAGGGCGAGAACCAGGATCACGCCGACCACCTGGATCAGCAGCACCACGGACAGGGACACCAGCACCAGCAGGGTGGTCACCACCGCCCGCACCGGGACTCCCTGCACGAAGGCAAATTCCTCGTCGAACGCCACCGCGACAAGCGGCTTGCGCAGCAGCGCCAGGGTCGCCAGCACCAGCGCCGTGAGCCAGAAGGTGATGCGCAGGTCGGAGGCGGTGGCGAGCAGCAGGTTGCCGAACAGGTAGGTCATCAGGTTCGGGACGTAGCCGGGCGCCTGGTGGACGAAGACGATGCCCAGCGCCATGCCCACGGCATAGAGCACGCCGATCAGCGCATCGTGCTGGTGCGTGGCCGCGGTGCCGAGCATCCCCAGCGTGACCGCGAACAGCACCGCCGTGACCAGGGCGCCGAGACGCGGATCGGCGCCCAGCAGGAAGCACAGCCCAAGCCCCGCGAAGGCGGCGTGGCTGATCCCGTCGCTGATGAACGTCAGTCGCTTGGCAACCACGAAGACCCCGATCACCCCGCACAGCAAGCTGCTGAGCAGGCCGGCGGCCAGCGCGTTGCGCACGAACTCCAGGCCGAGGGCGGCGTGCCAGGCGTTCATGGCGCCGGCGGCGGCTCCGCCAGGGTGCGGTTGACGAACGCCACGCGCGTCACCTGGCGGGCGAGCGAGCTGATGTCGTGCGTCACCACCACCACCGGGATGCGCGTGTTGACCTCGGCCAGCACCGT